>NTKD01000030.1 GCA_002457275.1 OM182 bacterium MED-G24 | reverse complement strand
ATGCCAAGTCCATACAGCGCCGACATCAGATGTTCGATGGTTGAAATCCGGCATTCACCACTGGAAATTGTCGTGGCGAGCGTCGTTTCTGAAACGTGCTGTGAAAGCGCTGGGATATCAACAGCAGGCTCAACGTCGACGCGGCTGAAGATAACGCCCGTATCTACGGTTGCGGGAAGTAAACGGAGCGATACCGTTTCACCGGTATGCAACCCGACACCACGACCCCGGATGACATTTTTTATTGTTCTTTGTCTAATCACCGTATCCGACTTCCGGCAGATCCTTATACCGGGACGACTGCCAGCTTGACCAGCTCTTCCCGGAAACGCACCGTGCGAGCGCGCAGTTTACCAGAGATTGCCCTCCTTTGGACCGAAGGGCGAAGTCAAGGTTCCGCCCTTCAACACAGAAAAAGGGTTTTTCGCCCGGTTTTCGTCCCTTAATCCGCCTGTCGACGAATAAACGCAGGTATATCCAGGTACTCCATATCCTGTGAACGACCAATCATGTCATCCGTTTCACCGGTCTCCAGCGCTTTTCTTCGAGACACTGCCGGTTTTTCGAAATCACTATAGTTGACGGCCGCATCCGGACTGACCTGCTGTCGCTGCGTATTGTCCACAACTTTCTTTGGCCGTTCAAAATCCTGTTCGCCCAAACCCGTTGCGACGACCGTCACCCGCATCTCGTCTGTCATGTCCGGGTCAATGACGGTACCAATCACAACAGTCGCGTTCTCGGACGCGAAGTTCTCGATGGTCGCGCCTACACGGGAGAATTCACCCAATGCAATTTCCTCGTTCGCGGCGATGTTCACCAGAATGCCCCTGGCACCGTTGAAGTCGACCTCGTCCAGCAAAGGACTTCGGATGGCGCCTTCGGCTGCCCTTACTGCACGGTCCTCACCCGAGGCAAGACCACTTCCCATCATTGCCATACCCATTTCAGACATCACTGTTCGCACATCTGCAAAGTCCACGTTGATCATGCCCGGCCGAATGATGAGATCCGCAATCCCCTGTACGGCATTGCTTAACACGCCATCCACGGCAGCAAACGCTTCCAGGAGCGGCGTGTCGTCACCCATCACACTGAGCAGTTTTTCATTTGGGATGGTAATCAGTGAATCCACGTATTGGGACAACTGTGCAATGCCTGCCTCCGCCAGCGACATCCGCTTCCGGCCTTCGAACGCAAATGGCTTCGTAACCACTGCGACCGCCAAAATCCCCATGTTGCGTGCAATTTCCGCCACGACCGGCGCGGCACCGGTCCCGGTACCACCACCCATACCAGCGGTGACGAATACCATGTCTGCACCGTCAAGCACCTCTGCAATACGATCCTTGTCTTCAAGCGCCGCATCTTTGCCCATATCCGGATTGGCTCCCGCACCCAGTCCCTTGGTCACGCCACTTCCGAGTTGAAGGAGCGTTCGCGCGGTCAGGTTCTGCAGCGCTTGGGCATCGGTATTTGCACAAATGAAGTCGACGCCATCCACGTCTTCCCGCACCATGTGTTCAACCGCATTGCCTCCGCCACCGCCTACGCCCACGACTTTGATGACGGCACTCTGTGGAGTTGTATCTACCAGTTTGAACATCGTTTTGCCTCCTTCAGCATCTCGATTGATTCTTCGATTCTTGGTGACTCAATTCTTGTTCGATTTGTTTAAGGCCACCGAGATGACCAACACGTCTAGTGATAACTGCTCGAAAACCAGTTCTTGACCTTCTCTACTACATTGAACGTCATGGGCACCGGCATCACGGCATCTCGAGACTGTTCCGCGCCATACAACAACAGTCCTACACCCGTTGAATGAATCGGGTTTCTGATAATGTCAGAGAGTCCCTGAAACCCTGTCGGCTTGCCGATACTGACCGGCATATGGAAGATTTCTTCCGCGAGCTCAACAACCCCTTCCATCTTCGAGGTGCCACCGGTCAGAACAATACCGGCCCCTACAAGGTCCTCGAATCCGCTGCGTTGCAGCTCCGCCTGTATCAGCGTGAACAGTTCGTCATAACGGGGTTCGACCACGTCGGCCAACGATTGCCGAGACAAATCCCTGTCCTGTCGGCCACCGACACTCGCGACCTTGATCGTTTCGTTCTCACCCGCGAGGCTTGTCAGCGCACAACCGTACTTTATTTTGATCTCTTCGGCGTTGGGAGTTGGCGTTCTTAGCGCCATCGCAATATCGTTGGTTACCTGATCACCCGCAATAGGAATCACCGCGGTATGCCTGATCGCACCGTCGGTAAACACCGCGATGTCGGTCGTGCCACCGCCGATATCACACATACAAACGCCAAGGTCTTTCTCGTCCTCGGTGAGCACCGAATATCCAGATGCCAGTTGTTCAAGAATCACGCTCTCAACCTCAAGGCCACATCGCCTGATGCACTTTTCAATGTTCTGAACAGCGTTCACGGCACAGGTCACCAAGTGGACCTTGGCCTCGAGCCGCACACCGCTCATACCCAGCGGCTCCTTGACGCCTTCCTGCTCATCAATCAGAAACTCCTGGGGCAGGATGTGCAGGATCTTCTGATCCGCTGGAATCGCCACCGCCTGTGCCGCATCAATCACTCGATCGATATCGGGCTGCAGTACCTCCCGGTCACGAATAGCGACAATGCCGTGGGAGTTCATCGAACGGATGTGACTGCCGGCAATTCCCACGTACACGGAACGAATCTGGCAACCCGCCATCAGTTCAGCTTCCTCAACAGCGCGCTGTATGGACTGAACCGTCGACTCGATGTTCACGACGACACCTTTCTTCAACCCCCGCGTCGGGTGCATCCCGATCCCGATGATCTCAACAACACCATCAAGATTGCGTTCCGCCACAATGCAGACAACCTTTGACGTGCCTATATCCAACCCGACAATCAGCTGATTATTCAAAGAGCTTGTCATAGTCTTACTTCTCTCTGTGTTGTCGATTCATTCTTGGCCACCTCACCGGGCTTCCATTTCACTGCCAATCCGTTCGCATATCGGACATCCATGGCTGCGACCCTGTCTGCAAGCCCTCTCTCCTCCAATGACTGGAGGACAACGAGCAAAGCATCAAGTCTCTCCCGGACAAGCTCCTTGCCAAGCAATACTTGAATCCCGTGCTGACTAGTAAAACTCCACGCGCCTCGCTCATCCAGACTCAGCGTGTCCACGGAATGATCTGTCCTGTTGAGCACCTGATTGATCTGCACGTATTGCTGCATAATCAACTTCTCTTTACCGGCGGGGCCGGACAGGTGCGGCAGCCTTCCTGGTGAAAGATGACCGGACACAAAAATTTCCCCCTTGTCACTGATAAAACCATCAGTATTCCAATACGCAATGGGTTCCAGTCGTTGTACGTCGACATGCAGCCGGTCAGGCCATCGCCAGGTCACGTACGCTTCCTCCACCCAGGGCGTTTCAGTAATCACCGCATACGCGCCAAACACGTTCTGTACATCCTCGCGCCGTGAAACCAGCATGTCGGTCAGTTCTGATCGTTCACTATCTGAAACACCTGTGAGTGAAACGTAGTCAATTCCAATCCACGTCTGAATCTGCTTCTGACTGGCCGGTATCGATACGATGGCCCCTACCGCCAACGACACAAGAACCAGTGTCAGGATCATCGGGTTCATTGGGGCACCTCCCCCGTTTGCCAACGGGTTTTCAATGCTGCTGCCAGGTGGCTTGTTTCTCCGGCACCCTGTGTCAGTACAAGGTCGTCATCGCAAATGTGGCTTTCGAGAACTTCAGGAACCTGCGAGATATCGGACACAAACACCACCTGGACGTCATCCCGAAGCTCCAATGATCTCGCCAGGTCCTCGCCCGTTGCGCCCTCAATCCTCTTCTCGCCCGCCGGGTACACGTCGAGGAGCACCAACAGATCAACTCTTGCCAGGACTTCCACGAATTGATCAAACAACTCCAGCGTGCGGGTGTAACGGTGAGGCTGGTACACCATCACGAGCCGCCGATTCGGCCACGCCACACGGATGGCTTCAATGGTGACGCGAACTTCACTGGGGTGATGACCGTAGTCATCAACCAATGAGAATTCCCCCGACGCTGATGGACACCTGAACCGCCCAATCTGCTCGAACCGACGTCCTACCCCTGTAAATGCCGCAATTCCCTGACAGATTGAAGATGGTGAGACACCCTCTTCGATCGCAACGGTGATCGCTGCCAGTGCGTTCAGTACATTGAAGGTGCCGGGCATGTCGAGTTCTGCCGAAATAACGAACTCACCGGCGATCTCCACGTCAAAGGATGACTTTCCATCCACCTGTCGAACATTGGTCGCGCGAACGTCGACGTCTTCATCAAATCCGTAGGTGACAAAACGTCGGTTAATTCGAGGCAGGAGTGCACGCACGATCGGATCGTTGGCACAGGCAACCAGGTACCCATAGAAAGGCAGGTTGTGTACAAATTCGACAAACACACGCTGGAGTTTGCCAAAGCTGCCCTCGTAATAGGTCAGGTGATCACGGTCAACATTGGTCAGTACGGCCACATGTGGCAACAGGTGCAGGAATGACGCATCGCTCTCGTCCGCCTCCGCGATCAGGTAGGCTCCCTGACCCAGACGGCCATTGCTCTGTGCCTGTTTCAGGAGCCCGCCAATCACAAACGTCGGATCCAGATCCGCTTCGGCAAACACGGACGCAATCATACTGGTCGTCGTCGTTTTTCCGTGAGTACCCGCAACTGCGATTCCGTAACGGTATCGCATCAACTCACCCAACATCTCAGCCCGGCGTACAACCGGAATTCGAAGAGACAACGCCCGATCGACTTCCGGGTTGCCACCATCAATCGCGGACGACGTCACCACAACATCCGCGCCCTCAACCTGCGAAGCCAGATGGCCGATATGAATTTCAGCACCCATTTCCTGAAGACGCTCTGTCACCTGGGAGTGATTGATGTCCGAGCCAGATATCTCAAAGCCGTGATTCTGCAGTACTTCGGCGATGCCACACATACCGGCGCCACCAATACCCACAAAGTGAATCCGCTGAACCGCGCCCATGTCCGGGTGCATACCTTCAGTCGCGATCAAAGGACTAGCTCGCATTTTCTGTCCTCCTTCGCCTTTTCGCGACCTGCGCGATGGAGGAAGCCCCGTCTCTCAGTTCATATTCAACCCGCAGCAACACCGCAATCATCATCATTGTGGCAAGCAGGCTGTTACCACCGAAACTCAGCAGCGGCAGAGTCAGGCCCTTCGTTGGCAATGCGCCCACATTGACCCCCATGTTGATCAGCGCCTGAATACCGATCAGCAACGCAATACCACAGGCCACGAGCCCATGGAATGTCATGGACCTCTGAAAAGCGATGTACGCGATCCACAGGGCTCGCAAGACAAGCACCATGAACACCAGCAATACAATGATGGCTGAGAGCAAACCCAGTTCCTCTACAAGAATGGAGTAGACGAAATCCGTATGCGCCTCAGGAAGGAAGAAGAGTTTCTGAATGCTGTTCCCCACACCCATCCCAAACCAGTCACCTCGTCCGAACGCGATAAGCGCCTGAGTTAGCTGATAACCTCCCTCGTACTGATGTTTCCAGGGATCGAAGAACGCCAGAATTCTCTCCAGGCGATAGGGTGCGATAAGGATCAGGACAGCCAAAGAGGCAACGCTCGCAACGATCACTGGCAACAGGAACCTCAAGGGGACACCCGACAGGAACATCACACCGAAGTAGGCGGAAAACACCACCACCGCACTACCCAGATCCGGCTGCAGCAGCAACAGCGCCACAACCCCTACAATCGCAGCCAGCGCCTTGGCGAACCCCAACGCGCGCTCCCGGTGCTCCGGCACCGTCAGATAGGATGCAACGAACATGATCATCATCAGTTTTACGAATTCCGATCCCTGCAATGAAAAGAAGCCAAGTGGTATCCAGCGCATACTCCCGTTGACTTCTTTACCAATTCCTGGGACCAGCACTGCCACCAACACAAGGTAGCTCATAAGAACCAGCAGCCAACCCGAGCGCTGCCACAGGTCAAGCGGAATCATCAAGGTCAGAAACCCAAGGGAAACTGACAAGCCAACGAATACGATATGTCGCGCCACAAGATAGAGGGTATTTCCGTACTCTCGCGCAGAAATCTCACTGGACGCTGAGGCGACAAGCAACACCCCGACAGCCAACAGCACGCAGACACAGGCAAGTGTCAGCATGTCCACAGGACATCGTTCTTGCATTGGCATGACAGCGCTCTCAGTCGCCATCAGTACCTCCGAGCCCATGCACCAGGGCTTTGAAGTAGTCACCACGATGTTCAAAATTTCGAAACTGATCGAATGAGGCACAGCCCGGTGACAACAACACCACGTCACTGCCATCGGCGACGGCAGCGACCGCCTGGTCAAGGTCGTCAACCTGGGTAACCGCAACGGCTTCAGATCGGTAGGCGGACGCAATCACTTCCGCGTCACGTCCGAATGCAACAACGTGCGTAAGGTGAGGCGCCGTTGACCTTGCCATCGACCGCATATCCGCATCTTTTGCGATACCGCCTGCAAGCAGGCAGATCGCCTTCGCTTGACCTACCAATCCTCGTACTGCCGCTTCAGTGGCTGCAGGATTTGTCGCCTTCGAGTCATTGATGAAAACACGGCCATTACGTTCTTCAACCGTTTCACAGCGATGGGACAGCCCTTCGAAACGACGAGCTGCCCGCAACATAACCTGCATGTCCAACCTCAACGCGGCGCCCATTGCCAGTGCCGCCAGCACATTCAACTGGTTGTGGATACCCCGAACCTTCAGCTCGTGAGCATCAAGGAGTCTGTTCTCACCCTGGAACAGCGCGCCCCCAATCAAACCAAATCCCTGGTCATCCAGCGGTCGACGACTACCAAAGCTCCAGACTTCACCACAACCGGAAAGATCAAACGAATAGTCAGTATCCCGGTTGACGACTGCTATGTTCGTACGCTGATACATGGAAGCCTTCGTCTCGTAGTAGTGCTCAAGACTGTCGTAGCGATCCAGATGGTCGGGCGCAAGGTTCAATACCGTTGCCACATCTGCATGAAACGGGCCTGCACTTTCCAGTTGGTAGCTGGACACTTCCAATATGTACCCCTTCGAAGTCTCATCCAGTAGATCGAGACACGGGATACCCAGGTTGCCACCGACCTTCATTGACAGCTCCGCCGCCGCCGCCATCTGTCCCAGCAGTGTCGTCACGGTGCTTTTGCCATTGGTACCAGTGATCGCGACAACCTGCGTGGTCGTGTTACATGCGCCTGCAAACACATCAAGGTCACCACGGACCGGAACACCGCTCGTTATGGCGGCCTGTAATTCGTGGCCAGACCGGGGAACTCCGGGACTCAGGAGAATCTCACGAGCCGCTATCAAACGCTCATTGCTGATCCGTTCCAGGTGGGCCCGATCGTCAATTTCCTGAAGCGCTTCCCGTTGCTGATCGTTTGGTGCCTGATCCAGCACAACATAGTGCTCACCGCGCTGACTCAGGTAGCGGGCAAATGACATCCCGGTTCGACCAGCGCCAACAACAACAGTTTCCTCACGAACATCGTCCCTGGACCCTTCCCGCATCGCTTTTGCGTGTGAACCCATCAACATCACTCCATCATCGCCTGAACCGATGAGATATCGGAATGATGTTGCTTTAGCCCGTTGACGACCTGGTATTCCTCATGTCCCTTCCCAGCGATCAGCACAACATCACCGTCACTTGCTGATTTGATGGCTTGGGTAATCGCCGTCTTTCGGTCGGCAATCACATCGACCGACTGATCCTCGGGAATCCCTTTACGAATCGCTGCGATGATCTGATGCGAGGATTCAGTCCTTGGATTGTCATCCGCCAGCACGATGTGTTCCGCGTAACGCGCTGCGACTTGCCCCATCATTGGCCGCTTGTCGACATCACGATCACCGCCGCAACCAAACACACAGACAAGTCGACCAGGCACATGCTGTTTCACCGCCTCCAAAGCCTGACCAAGTGCATCCGGCGTGTGAGCATAGTCAACAACCACAGTCAGTCCGTTACCGAAACGAAAGAGCTGCATGCGACCCGTCACCGGTATCAACTGGCTGGATGCTCTCTGGATGCCAGCCATTGAATAACCGAGTGATCCCAGCACCCCAACGCTGGCAAGAACGTTGGAGAGATTGAAGCGACCGAGTAGTCCCAGGGTGAGCGACAGACCTCCCCACGGCGACCGGATTTCAGCCTCAATACCACCTTCGTGAAAAACTGAGCGCTCTACGCAAATATCCGCATCGGTATCCTGACCTATTGAATAGCTAACGATATTGACCGGGTGCGCAGCCGTTTTGATCAACTCACGCCCAGACGGATCGTCCGCGTTGATCACCCAGTGTTTCACCGATGGCAATTCGAACAAACTGAATTTCGCACGCCTGTAGGCATCAAAATTGCCGTGGTAGTCCAGGTGATCCTGGGAGATATTGGTTAGAACTGCGACATCAACCTCGCAACCTGTGAGCCGTCCCTGATCGAGGCCATGTGACGATGCCTCGATACACACCGCCTCGACTTCTTTGTCTTTCAGCTCACTCAGAACTTTCTGAAGAACCAACGCACTGGGTGTCGTGACACCCAGATCAACCAGCGCGTCGTCCATTCCAGCACCCAGGGTTCCGACAACGCCACATCGACACGACAGTGCGTTCAACAACTGCGCTACGTAGTGCGTCACTGACGACTTTCCATTGGTTCCGGTCACCGCACAGACGAGCATCTCCCGCGAAGGGTACCCATGGTATCTCGCGGCGATCTCACCCCGACGGCGATCAAGATCCGGGATGACCACGACGTTTTCATACCCGGTTGAATCGAAAGGTGACTGGGCAACCACAAGCCTCGCACCGCGTTCAATCGCGTTTTTGATAAAGTTCCGCCCATCGGTTTCATGCCCCGCCACAGCGAGAAACAGGTCACCGGGACGGACCTCGCGGCTGTCATCCGTTAATCCCTCAATCGAAACATCAGAGTGTCTCGAAAGTTCAGGGAGCAGCTCAGCCATGTGCATCGCCACCCCCCTTGCTCATGGCAACCTGCTGGTCAGGCGCCACCTTGAGAATACGCATCGCTCCTGACATGACACTGCCAAACACAGGCGCAGCTACAGAACCACCCCCATTGGCATCACCAGCCGGGTCGTTGATCATTACGACTGCCACCAGTTCAGGGTCCTGAACCGGCGCGAAACCGGCAAAGAACGCCAGGTGTCTGGTGTCCTCATAGCCACTTTCACCCAGCTTACGAACAGTCCCGGTTTTGCCGGCAACCGTATACCCCTGTATGTGAGCCTGACCACCAGTGCCATCCGAAACCACCTTGGCCAGCATGCGTGTCAGTTGTGATGCAGTCTGTTCGCTCATGACGCGAATCGTTGATGTCTGTTCTTCCGCAAGTAACGTGATCTGTTTACGCACGCCGCCACGGGCGATTGCGAGATACGCATTCGCAAGTTGCAACGGCGTTGTGGTGACGCCATATCCATAGGCGAGGGTGGCACGCTCGATATCCGTCCATCGACGATGGTTGGGCAGGTAACCCTGACTTTCTCCAGGAAATCCACTGCCAGGAATCTGTCCGATGCCAACATCAGCCAGCAGATCACGAACTGCAAACGGATCAAGCGTTAACGCCAGCTTGGAAATACCAACCTGACTGGAATGAGCCAAGATGTCGCCCAGATTGAGTTCGCCCATGTCCCGGGGATCCGGAATCGTCTTGTCGTCCACTCGGACAAAACCAGGACTCGTATCAATTCTCGACAAAGGATGGTGTGACCCACTTTCAAGCGCCACTGCTACCGTAAACGGCTTCAGGGTCGACCCGGGCTCAAACGCGTCGGTTACTGCGCGGTTGCGCACAGTCGCTATGTCCAACCGCTGTCTGTTGTTCGGGTTATAGGAAGGCTGGTTTGCCATCGCAAGAACTGAACCCGAAGCAACATCCAGTACGATGATAGAGCCTGACTGCGCTTCATGTCGCTGGATCGCCGCTTTCAATTCACGGTAGGCCAGGTACTGCAGACGCAGATCCATCGCAAGCTCGATGTCTCTGCCCGGCACCGCATCAGCAACCGGCATGATGTCGGCAACAATGTCCCCGTAAAGGTTCTTCAGTACCTTTTTCTTGCCAGGCACACCGGTAAGCCATTGGTCAAAAGCAAGCTCCACGCCTTCCTGGCCACGATCATCAATGTTTGTGACACCTACAAGGTGCGCTGCAACCTCACCCGCCGGGTAGAAGCGATGGTATTCCTTTTCGCTGTATAACCCTGGCAGGGACAACGACAGGATTTTCTCAGCCTCGGGCGGTGGCATGTGTCGACGCAGATACACAAAGCTGCGGGACCGGCTATTCTCAAGACGATCCGCAAATTCTTCAGGATCCACCTTCAGCATGGTTGCCAGCTGGTTCAGATCAGATGAGGAAGACAGCAGTTCGTTCGGGTTGGCCCACAAAGACACGACCGGTGATGAAATCGCGAGCGGTTTGCCAAGTCGATCCCGAATCATGCCTCGATGAGCATTGATTCGTTCAAGTCTGATAGTTCTGAGATCACCCTGTTCCTGCAAAAAATCACGGTCATTGATGTTGACATAGACCATACGACCGACGATGGCACCAGAAAGGGCTACAAAGCACACAGCAACGATCGCGAGGCGTATCATTTCTGCACCATCACGATAGCGTCAGTGTCCGGTGACACCATGTTGAGTTCATCCCGTGACAGCTCATCAACGCGGGTATAGGCCGCCCAGGCACTCTGCTCAAGCAGCAGCTTTTCATAGTCACTATCCAGACGGTCCTGCTCAGTTTGCAGAGACTGGATTTCGCTATAGAGCATTCGAGTCGTATGAACGGAATAGACAACGCCGATTCCCGACACCAGGCACACCACCATCAGCCCGGCGACCAGAAGCTGCGGCCAACGCAGCAGCCATGTGGAGACTTCGGCTACAGGACCGTTCACGCGACCATCTCCCCGACCTTCTCTGCGACACGCATTACAGCGCTGCGTGCCCGCCGGTTTCTACCAATTTCAGCGTCAGAAGGTTTCATTGGCTTGCCAACGATCCGCAACACCCTGGGTACTTCCTCGTCGCGGATAGGGAGACCATCGGGTAGCTGACCTTTTGACATGTCACGCATGAAACGTTTGACCATGCGATCTTCGAGCGAATGAAAGCTGATCACCACCATCCTCCCTCCAGGAACCAGCACCTTTACAATCGCAGCTAGGCAACGTTCCAACTCACCGAGCTCGTCGTTGATATAGATCCGAAGAGCTTGGAAGCTGCGTGTCGCAGGATGTTTATTCCTCTCCTTTCGAGGGATGCTGCTGATGATGATCTCTGCCAGCTGCAGTGTCCCGCTGATCGTTTCCTGACTGCGATGTTTCACGATCCCACGTGCGATCCGGCGGGAAAAACGTTCTTCGCCGTATCGCCAAAGTACATCTGCAAGCTCCCGTTCCTCCGCTCTTGCGAGAAACTCGGCGACGGTCATTCCGGTGGAACGATCCATACGCATATCCAATGGCCCATCACGATGGAAGCTGAGCCCCCGATGAGCTTCGTCAAGCTGGGGTGAGGACACGCCCAAGTCCATCAACACACCATGCACCTGTTCAATTCCATGGTCTGCAAGGCACCTATCCAGCTCGCCAAATTGAGCATGAACAACACGAACACGGGGATCGTCTTTCAGCGACGCCTTTGCGTGCTCAACGGCGGCCAGGTCCCGATCCATCGCAAGAACCCTACCCTCCGCCGACAGTGCAGCAAGCAGCCGGCGGGTATGACCTCCTCGACCGTACGTACAATCAACGTATTGTCCGCGTGACGATGTCATCAGATGATGGACAGCCTCCCCTTCCAGTACGGTTTCATGACCGGACTCCAGTGCCATCACAATGACAGCGTTTCGAGGAAATCCGGCTTCTCTTCCTTACCGGATTCATCCTTCTGTGCAATCAGTCCTTCCCGGCGCTCCAGCCAGTGCGACTCACTCCAGATTTCAATCTTGTTGATCTGTCCCAGCAGAACGAGCTTCTTGTCCATGAGGGCATACTCCCGCAGCGGTGCTGGCAGCAACAATCGACCGCTACCATCCATCTGGATATCGGTCGCATGCCCAATGAGCAGCCGCTGAATTCGTCGTGCTGCGGGGTCAAATGTAGGCAGGGTTTCAATCTTGCGTTCGACGTCGTTCCACGCAGGGAGGGGATAGAGCATCAGGCAGTTGTCTTCGGTATCTATCGTCACGACCACTTCCCCATTACAATGCTGCATCAGCTGATCGCGATGACGCACAGGAATCGCCATACGGCCCTTTGCATCGATCGTGACGTGACTGACACCCCTAAACATGGAGATTGCTACCCTGGCCTGATAAGTAAATGGTTACTAACCCGAAAAAGCACGAAAAATGGGCTGGTGAAATCGTATTGCTCTTCAGATGAGCATCCAACCACGCGAATTGCCTGAAAAGCCCACAAATTCCCACAATTCCCCACTTGTCGATACGAGCACCATAGGATCGCGCTGATACCTTGTCAAGCGACCGTTTTCACCATTTATCTTTAAAACACAATGACTTAGCTGGCTTTGGTCAAAAGACTCTACGTCGTGCCTAAGGATGTTTTCTTATACAGAAACATAAACGATAAACTTAAAGTGAAACCTTAAGTTAAAGCTCAAAACAGGCCTGTTAGACTATTTTTATCTATAGGTGATATGTTATTTAATCAAAGAGGAATAAATACAGAGTTAGAGGAGTTCCAAGGTCGCTGGTTATGAACGCGGAAGAACTTTGGTAGAACCGGGATAGAAGCCGCAGCAACCGTGATAGAGCCGCGATAGAACTACGACACAACCGCTATACGAAAAACAGAGGATCGAGCTGGCCTGTAAGCCGGGTTCTGTCATCGACAATCATTCATCTGGGACATACGTCACCGCATGCCTCAAGCGACCTACCCGAACCCACCGCGGACCACGGTATGGGGTTCCTATTTGGTCTTGCTCCGGGTGGGGTTTACCTTGCCCTGTCCGTTGCCGTCCAGGCGGTGCGCTCTTACCGCACCATTTCACCCTTACCAGTCTCCTGGCGGTATCTTCTCTGTTGCACTATCCGTGGACTCACGTCCCCCAGGCGTTACCTGGCACCCATGTCCTTTGGAGCCCGGACTTTCCTCCAGGACCGTAGGTCCCAGCGATTGTCCGGCCAGCTCGACCGACAAAGCCTAGCCCGTCTGTTTTAGCAAATCACGTCCAATATCACTATTACGCATTCATCGCTCGAGCTGCCGAAGCAGGGCATCAGCGCTTCGCCTCCTTTATAACCATGGCGAGTTCATAGAGGATGCGTCTGTCGATACCCGTGACTTCACTGGTAACGCGTGCAGCACTACTCGGTGATAGCTCGCTCAGCAACACCTCGAGCAATCGCTGATCAGATGCGGAAAGGTCGTTGGTCACCTCTGGCGAGCTGACGAGGAGAACAAATTCTCCCCGATCCGGCACTACTCCTGTCTCGATGACACGGGCCGCATCACTGGCATCGCCGCGCCATATCTGTTCATACCGTTTGGTCATTTCGCGGCAGATGACGACTCGCGCGGTAGCACCGACCACCTCTGCAATGTCACGTAGTGTTTCTGAAACGCGGTGTGGGGCTTCGTATAGCACGAGTGTCGTCACACCGGACGAAAGCTCCGACAGCCGCGTACGGCGAGCCGTTTTCTTAGATGGCAAAAATCCACAGAACAGGAAACTGTCTGTGGACATACCGGACACCGACAATGCTGCCATCGCGGCAGATGGTCCCGGAACAGGGATCACCCCCAACTGCGCCTCAATGACCGCGTTGACGACCCGATAACCCGGGTCACTGATCAGCGGTGTCCCTGCATCAGAAACAAGCACGACTTGCTGTCCGCCCCTGAGTCGGTCAACAATTTCGCGCGCAACCACTTCCTCGTTGTGATCATGGCAGGCAATCAGGGGTTTTTCCTCAATGTCGAGCGCTGCCAATAGCCTGCCCGTCACGCGCGTATCTTCAGCGGCAATGACATCCGCCTTTCGCATGACGTCCACCGCACGATACGTGACATCCGCAAGGTTACCGATAGGGGTGGCAACCACATAGAGATCTCCTGGTCCTGTTTGCGACATTTCGCACAGCACTCCTGCTCAGGTCATGGAATAATAGACAAATGTCAGTCAGCGTTGATTCATTACCACAACGATCGGATATTCGCATGCAATGGTTACAGCGCTTGCAGGGGTGCCCACAATTTATCGCTCTGATCGCTGTGCTGATGCTCGTCGGTTGTTCGAGCCCTGTGAGCCCACCTCTGGCGTCAGAGCGAACGACCGTTCGGCCTCAGGCATCAATAGACTCTACCGATATCGACGAGCTCATCATTCGCGCAGAGCAGCGACCCGGCGCTGACGGTAATCCATTACGATTACGCGCCGCAGAAATCTCGCTCAACAACGGTGACCTTTCGCGTGCGCGGCTGATTCTCGACAGCATCGTCCCGCCTGTTGACGACCCAAACCAACTGCGCATTCTACAGGCACGACTTGCGATCGGTACCCGTGATGTATCGTTTGCCCTCGCGTTGCTTAGAGAGGTCGTGAGCCATCAGAATGAGCCGTCAGAAGAGACGCAACTCCTGCTTGCCCGCTTGAGGTCACAGGCCTACCTCGCCGGTCGAAGTTATCTGGCAAGCGCCCGAGAACTCATCTACATCGACCACCTGATCGACGGCAAACAACGCGCGGCCCATCACGAGCGCATCTTCCAGACTTTGCTCAACCTGTCTGCTCGACATCTGCGCAGCCACGCAGAAGAGGCGATTACTAGCGGCCTGCGAGGTTGGTTGTCTCTTGCATCGCTCACCCGGGAATACGAGAACGATCCAATGCAACAGCTGCAGGCCCTGGAGAACTGGGGGCGCGTCTGGCGACACCACCCAGCCGCCAGCCAACTACCACAAGGCCTTGCGACCCTGTCCCAGTTGGTCGCGAACCAACCGCGAGTGATCTCAATCATGCTGCCGCTCTCCGGTGAGCATGCAACCTCAGGACGTGCTGTTCTCGATGGTATCCTTGCCACCCACTTCGCGGTTAGTGGTCCTGCCCGGATTGACGTTGTTGACACCACGACCGGCGACATCCGAGAGCTCGTCGCAGGTGCAGCCAGACAGGGTGCAGAACTGATCATCGGCCCGTTGCTGAGGCAACGCGTCACTAAACTCGCACAGTCGCCTTCTCTGCCAGTACCTGTGCTTGCGCTGAATCGCACTTCGGATGGCTCGGGGCATCCTGATCTGTACCAGTTCGGTCTGGCTCCCGAAGATGAAATGCGACAGATCGCCTCGCGGGCCTGGCAGGAAGGTCATCGCAACGCCGTCATCATCAGTCCCGCTACTCCATGGGGAGAGCGTAACGCCAGAGCATTTACAGATCTCTGGTTGCAGCAAGGCGGCAACCTAGTCGCTTCTACTATGTTTGAAGACAGTCAGGACTATTCTGACCTCGTCAAAGGCCTGCTGAAAGTTGACCAGAGCGAACAACGTGCCACCGATCTGCGTCGTATCACCGGCGAGCGTTTCCAGTTCACGCCTCGCAGGCGACAGGATCTTGATTTCATTCTGCTTCTTGGGAATCCCTCCCAAACCCGCAGCATCAACCCAACGCTCGCGTTTTTCTATGCCGAAGACATCCCGGTGTATTCTTCTTCACACGTGTATGAGTATGCAGACTCACGAATCAACGTATTCGACCTGAACGGCATCCGTTTCTGTGATATTCCATGGAAACTCAACGTGACTGATCGGGTACGCGAGGCCATAGAATCGCAGTGGGACAGTGCAAAAGGTCCACTGACACCGTTCTATGCACTCGGCGTCGATGCCTACCGGATCTATCCGCGACTTCAGCAAATGAAAGACGTGTCCAACCAGCGCGTCGCTGGAACAACCGGAATTCTGAAACTGAACCCCAACAACACGATTGAACGCACGTTGATGTGGGCTCGTTTTCGTGACGGCAAGGTAATTCCCGTCCCTATGATCTTTGGCGGGTAACGTGGAACGATGCCGACACTTCATCAGACTGATCGGAACTGTCTGGTCTTTGTTGAGGTCAGAGAACGAAACAACCAGCAGTTCGGTAGCGCAGCGGAGAGCATCTCACCCGCCAAGGTCAGAAAGCTTGCGTTTTCGGCAGAGAGATTCCGTCAGGCGCATCATGCGCTCTCGAACATGCCTTGCCGATTTGACATCGTATGTATCGAAAACAATGAACTTCAATGGACCCCACATGCATGCACTGTCGACTGAACGTTCCGGCACCACCACACGTCCGTCCTACCTTGTTCGAATCATTACCATCACATTGCTGTGTCAATGCCTGGTTGCGTGCTCACTGTTTGTCCCTGCATCAGAAGATTACGGGAAACGAACCTGGGGCACACGACTGGATGATCAGATGAACGAAGCCCGGGGGCGAAAAGTGATTCGAGATGCACACCCTGAACTGGAAAACGCCCACTTCGCCGTGACTAGTTTCAATGGTGTTGTCCTGCTCACGGGACAGGTTGCCAGTGAAGACTCCAAGCAGGCTGCAGGCAGCGCCATTGAAAATCTGCGGAAGGTGCATACCGTTCACAACGAACTAACAATTTCAGGCCCCACGACCCTGGTCGCCAGGGGAAATGACTCGTTTATCTCCACCAAGGTGAAGTCCGCACTGATCGCCAGCAAAACTGTCAACGGCCGACGTATCAAAGTCATCACCGAAGATGGCGTTGTCTATCTCATGGGATTGTTGACGCGTGATGAAGCAGAAGCGGCGGTCACAAAGGCGCGTTCAGTCTACGGCGTGCAGAAGATTGTGAAGGCGTTCGAGTACATCAACTGACTCCACACCATCTGCTACTTCACTACCTTCAGTTTTGGGCCGCCACGGTTGCTCTTGCTCCCATCACTACCAGGCTGATCGCCACCACCATCCCCGTTGCCCGGAGGATCAGGTTTATCATCGGGTGAATCCGGTTTTTCGCTGGGAAACCACATCCCTTCACCATTTTCTCTTGCGATTATCCCAAGGACCGCCGCAATGGGCACCTGTATATCGTGTGATACACCCCCGAATCGTCCCCGGAAGAAGATCGCCTCATCGCCCAAGGTCAGGTCCACAACTGCCATGGGTCCAATGTTGAGGACAATCTGCCCATCCTTTACGTACTCCAGGGGGACCTGTGTCTCATTGACCGCTGCATCAACCACCAGGTGTGGCGTGCATTCGTTGTCGACGATCCAATCAAAAATGGCCCGTACCAGATAAGGCACAGTCGATGACATGGTCTTTGACATCAGGCTGATACCATGAGGTCAGCCAGGGGATCTAGTCCCGCATGTCCAGTTCAGCTTCCGAAAGGCTGGACTGAAACCCATCTCTACCGAAGATCCTGTCAGTGTAGTCCGCAATGGGCTTTCCCTGCTTTGGCGGCAGATTAATATCCAGTTCTGGCAGGCGCCAGAGAATCGGCGCTACACAACAATCCACCAACGTGAACTCGTCATTCATGAAAAAAGGCTTTTCATTGAAGATCGGCGCTATGGCAATCAGACTTTCACGCAGTTCCTTACGCATTCGATCGATAACGGTGTCCTTGGAACGACCCGCCATGATGGTATCGACCGCGCCACACCAGTCTTTCTGAATCCGATGCATGAACAATCGACTGTTCGCGCGCGCAACCGGATAGACCGGCAGCAGGGGCGGGTGCGGAAAGCGTTCATCGAGGTATTCCATGATGACCTGAGATTCATACAGCACCAGTTCTCGATCCACGAGCGTCGGCAAAGTGTTGTAGGGATTCAAATCAACGAGGTCTTCCGGCAGATGTGCAGGATCAACGTCCATGATCTCTACTGCAACGCCCTTCTCTGCAAGTACGAGACGAACACGATGGCTGTAGTGGTCACGTCCATCAGAATAGAACACCATGGATGAGTGTTTGGCAACGACCCCCATCTTATTTCCCCCGAGTTGTAGGTCTGAAGGCAGTGATGCCTAGTGATACTCTTTGTGGTACTCGCGAGCAAGCAGCCACGTAAAGACATACAGAATCGCGAGAAAAATCAGCACATACACACCGATTCGTTCACGATCTGCCCTGATTGGCTCTGCCACGTAGTACAGGAAGTTCGTCAGATCGTAGATCACCTGTTCGTATTCATCTGGTGTCAGTTCACCCGTGCCTTCAACGTGCTGCAGCGGACTGATACCTCGCCCGATAAGATCTTCCCCACAGAGATTCTCCGTCACATACTCGTTGGTCAACGGATCCCTGATTTCGCCACCGTTGGCGGCCAGTTGTGGGACATCTTTACAGACCCTCTGTTGCACGCCTTGCAGGTTAACCAATGGATGCGGCATACCGACATTCTCGAACACGAGGTTATTCACACCGAGTGGCCGGGCTTCGTCTTCATAGAAGGTCAACAAAAACGTGTAAAGCCAATCCGGTCGGTTGTTGATATCCCGACCTCCCCGAAGTCTGGCAACCAGTGTCAGATCCGGCGGCACCGCACCAAACCACTGCTTGGCATGGTCCACTGAAATGTTGTTCTCCATGAGGGATCCGATGCGCACGTCCGGATCGATGATCACATGCTTAAGCATCAATTCCTCGGGAATTCCCAGATCACGCGCAGTGCGGTTGTAACGCTGATACTGCAGTGAATGACACCCAAAGCAGTAGTTCATGAAGGTCTGCATCCCTCGCTGTAACGAAGCCTTATCGTCCAGGTTCGGGTCCATCCGCATCAATGGATACGACGATCCGGCACCGAGGGCCTGCACACTGATACAGTATATCGCGACGGCGCTCAGCAGCAGCGTCTTGAAATTCCTCCTCTCCATCATCTTCATTCCGGAACCCTCTCTGGCACCGGTTTCGTTTTCTCCACGCTCGTATACCAGGGCATCAGCAGGAAGTACGCGAAGTAGATCCCTGTACACAACTGCGCAAGTGCAGTTTTCATGGGCGTTGGATGCACGGTGCCCAGATAGCCGAGGATAAAGAAGGAGATCACAAACAGCGTCAGGAAAACTTTACTTCCGAGGCCCTTATATCGAATCGATTTGACCGGCGACCGGTCAAGCCAGGGTAATACGAACGGGATCGCAATCGCACCAGCCATCACCACCAGACCCCAGAATTTGGCAGTCATGCCGAACAGAGGGAACGTGCAGGCACGCAGCATCGAATAGAACGGCGTGTAGTACCAGACAGGTGCGATCAGCTCTGGTGTCTTCAGCGGGTCTGCCGGTTCGTAGTTGGGATGTTCAATCAGATATCCACCACCATCCGGATAGAAGAACATCACGGCGCAGAACACAAAAAGGAATATCACGATGGCTGGCAGGTCATGACCAATCGTGTAATAGGGATGAAACGGAACTGAATCGAGAGGTTTGCCCTCTTCATCTACATTCGCCTTCACATCAATACCGTCCGGGTTGTTAGACCCGACCTCGTGCAACGCCAGGATGTGGAGAAAAACAAGCACAATCAGCGCCAGCGGTACCAGAACGACGTGAAGCGCGAAGAAGCGATTCAACGCCACTTCAGACATGTTGAAGTCGCCACGGACCCAGACTGCCAACTCCTCGCCCCAGAATGGAATCGCACCCACCAGAGACACAATGACCTGTGCTCCCCAGTAGGACATGTTGCCCCAGGGCAGCAGGTAACCAAAAAAACCTTCAGCCATCAGCGCCACGTAGATCAGCATGCCCAGGATCCAGATCAGCTCACGTGGCTTCTTGTACGAGCCATACATCAGTCCTCGGAACATATGCATGTAAACCACAACAAAGAACGCAGACGCACCAGTTGAATGCATGTAGCGTAGCATCCAGCCAAATTCCACGTCTCGCATGATGAACTCAACCGAAGCAAAAGCCCTGTCGCCTGCGGGGATGTAGTTCATCGTCAGCCAGATACCGGTGACCAGCTGCAGCACGAGCACGACAACCGACAGCACACCAAAGATGTACCAGAAGTTGAAGTTCTTCGGCGCATAGTATTTCGACATATGTTTTTCATATGTCTTAGTGACCGGGAGTCGTTCATCCACCCAGTTCATCACGTTTTGAAGGGATTCCTGCACGGTTGCCATTATGCGACCCCTCCGTCTTCTCCAATCACCACGACACTGTCGGACTCGAAGAAGTGTGGCGGTACTTCAAGATTGGTGGGTGCTGGCACATCTTTGTAGACACGACCTGCCAAATCGAACATGGACCCATGGCAGGGGCAATAGAAACCTCCCACCCACTCGGTATCGAAGGGTTGTGGTTCGATCGCAGGATTGAACTTCGGAGAACAGGAAAGATGGGTACAAATACCAACGAGAATCCCAATGTCCGGCCTGATCGAACGAGTCTCGTTTCGAGCGTAATCCGGCTGTTTCTGCTCCTCTGAATCAGGATCAGCCAGACGATAATTTCTCCTGTTCAAACGAGACATCATTTCTTCAGTCCGCTTAACAACAAAAATGGGACGATCACGCCACGCGGGAATGGGCCCGAGTATGTCACCAGGGTTGAGCTTGCCGATGTCCACCTTCACAGGTGCACCTGCAGCCAACGCCTTTGCGCTGGGGGTCCATGATCCAACGAACGGGACAGCCGCGCCAACAAAGCCCGCAGCGCCAACGACTGAGGTCGCGCTGATCAGGAAGTTGCGCCGCCCCGGGTTGATGCCATCATGACTCACTAATATCTCCCTTCTGACATCCGTACGACGAGGCTGGTAAGTGCGAAAAAAAGCGGCCACATACTACCACAGTCCGCACAAAAAAGGGCGTCGGCCGGTGCAGAGACAGGCAGAAAATTTGAAATCAACCAGCAGTTTTTGCGGCCAGACGAGACGCTATCGTTTCGAGTACTGCGGACGTTTACGAGCTTTGCGCAGACCGACCTTCTTACGTTCAACGGTGCGATCATCTCGCGTGACAAAACCAGCCTGACGCAATGTCGGTCTGAGGGTTTCATCGTAGTCGATCAGGGCACGGGTCAGACCGTGACGGATCGCACCTGCCTGACCGGAACCACCTCCGCCATTGACGGTGACCTTCAGGTCAAACCGGTCCGTCATTTCCACCAGGTCGAGTGGCTGGCGAACGACCATACGCGCTGTTTCACGGCCAAAATACTCATCAAGGGTTCGACCATTGACGGAAATCGTGCCCTCCCCTGGGGTCATAAAGACTCTTGCAGTCGATGACTTTCTTCGACCTGTACCGTAGTACTGTGCCATGGACTCTCGCTATCCTCTTTTCTTCCGGGTTCTTCCGTACTGTTGCCTGAAGGCGCTACAGCTCCAGCGGTTTCGGCTGCTGGGCTGTGTGTGGATGATCACCACCCGCATAAATCTTCAACTTGCCCAACATGGCTCGACTCAGCTTGTTACGCGGCATCATACCCTTTACCGCCATTTCAATGGCACGCTCCGGGTACGTCTCCATCAGCTTACCAAAACTCGTCTCTTTGATTCCCCCCGGGTAGCCTGTATGACGGTAATAGATCTTGTCCGTCACCTTCTTTCCGGTCACCCTGACCTTGTCTGCATTGACCACGACGATATAGTCGCCGGTGTCCACATGTGGTGTGTACTCCGGCTTATGCTTGCCGCGCAGTCGATTGGCAATTTCGGTCGCAATACGGCCAAGTACCTTGTCAGTTGCATCGACAACGTACCAATCGCGCCGAACG
>NTKD01000003.1 GCA_002457275.1 OM182 bacterium MED-G24 | reverse complement strand
AAGTTTCATGCCGCTACTTTGGTGAATGTGACCACGATCGTCAACTGGTCAGCAGTCAATACACACCCCGATGGCTTGGTGCTGCATGATGGAACCGCGGGATCGACTCCAGGATGGAATGAATGCCGAGTGACCGCCTGCATCACCACCGCCGACAGTGGTGAGGATGTCGTCCGCATCGAGGCCCCGATGATAGTCCGACTGACCCTGGCGCTTGTATTCACCGGGGACGAATTTGCCGATGGCTTTCATGTCGTCCGGGGTCTGTTTGGCATGTTCAAACAGGAAAGATTGCACCTGTTGGCGGCTCCAGCCAGCGTTCCCTAGGATGCGGGCATGCTCGGGTGAAAATACGACAACACTCTGGCCCAGGCTGATACAACCGTAGTTGGCCATGGCGTCTGCCATGGTCATCAGGAGCTGTTCAGGCTGATTTCCGCCGTGGTTTTCAACGTTACAGAACCCCGCGCCAGCAAATACCGTGACAGAACTGATGCCTTCAGGGTATTTCTGCGCTTCGCATAACCTCGGCCAGGGCGATCGGTCGGCTCGTTCGGCGATACAGAAACTGAATTTTCCAGGGTTCCCCTGCGTGGACTTGTCAGAGACGCCCGGTGTCATCCTGAACACGTTCAGCAGGATCAGTCGCACTGCGCGTCCGATCGTGGCATTCGCTCGATTGCCGGGTCCGAACAGATTGACGCCTGCATTCATTGCGATGTCGTCAACAACATCGCCGCTGACAATCAGAAGCGGCGCGGAGCCACCCGTTGAAGCGGTGCTTCCGTGAAAGTTGAAGGGCTCCTTGTTCATCGCCTCAAACGCTGCGACAACGACAGGGAAGTATTCAGGCAGACAGCCTGCCATGACCGCGTTGACGGCTGCCGCCTGAACTGTGAGCTCAAGGCCGGTGGCGGGGTGGTTGGCGAGTACTGTTTCCGGCGGGCGACCTTCCATCATCATCATGGCTTCGACACGGCTGCATTCCGGTGGGACCACGGGCAGGCCATCTGTCCAGCCCTGTTCATAGCAGTAGTCTATCGCCGCAAGAAGATCGTCGGGTACTTCATGATGTGCGGCTTCGTTCATCTGCATTCCTGTTGTGGTTTGCGTGTGGTGCGTCTGATGATGGCAATACTACTTGAAGTCTCGAATCGGAATCACCTAGATCGAGGACTTTGGTGAAACGGCGATTAGCTTGTCAGAATAGACCAAGTAGGTTACGAACTCTCGTTGTTTGTCATAGTGCCGGACCACCTGCATGCTCTTGAACAGGAGCGAGGTACTTTGCTTGAACACCTGATCACCGGGTTTGAGTGAGGCCACCTTGCCGGCATCGATTGGGCATGTCTGACGACACGCGATACTAGCGTCCGAGGTATCCTCAGCGACACCGATGGCACCCGAGATTCCACCTGTTACTGCCCGGCTGCAGATAGCAGGTTGCACCCGACACGCTCGGATCATCAGATGGTTCAACCGATGAAACGCCAAAGATCCTTGCGGAGTATGCGGGTGCACACGACTGGATTGAAATCGTGACGCGTGCAGACCGGGGTCATCGCGCCGTGGGACCTGGCGTGATCGATGCGTTCTACGCGGGATACGAAACGATCTCTCCTGGTGATTTCGACTACCTGTGCAAGTTGGATCTGGATCTCCGTCTGCCTGAACGGTATTTCGAGATACTGATTGAACGCATGGAGAAGAACCCGCGTATGGGTACGTCTAGTGGCAAGAGCTATGTAGAAGAAGGTGGCCGACTGGTCTCGGAAAGGAAAGGTGACGAGACGTCTCTGGGCATGACGAAGTTCTACCGGGTGGCCTGTTTCGAGGAAACCGGCGGTTTCGTGCGAGAGGTTATGTGGGATGGCATCGATTGCCACCGGTGCAGAATGCTGGGTCGCATGCGGCACGGGTTTGGGCAGTACTTCATGGGTACCGGTTTCCTGTATATGTTCGCCAGTGCTGTTTTTCATATGAATGACAAGCCCTATGTGTTTGGTGCTGCGGCAATGATGTGGGGATGGCTGTCCAGCGCGATCAAGGGCTTACCACGCTATGAGGATCTTGCGTTCCGCCGTTTTCTCCGGAGATACCAAAGGCGTTCCCTCGTTGTGGGCAAGGCTCGCGCAGTCGATGAATTGCACAGGGAAAAAGGTATCGAAATCGTCTGATACGCGGATACGCGTGCGGTTCGATTCACTTGAATCCCAGTGAATGGACTCAAGATCGAGTCTGCGTCGGAGATTCACCGCTAGCACATGTGAATTTCTGACTTTTAGTGTTAAGGTTCGCGCTCGTGAATAACCGCTGATAAAAAAGTACATATATATCAACGGTTTAACTTATTTAAACCAATCTCAAACGATCACTTTCCCGAGAAAATCATGAAAGATCTGTCGACCTATCGAAACATCGGCATTTTTGCGCACGTGGATGCCGGCAAGACCACGACAACCGAGCGGATCCTGAAATTGACCGGGAAGATCCACAAGATTGGTGAGGTTCACGATGGCGCCGCCACGACGGACTTCATGGACCAAGAACAGGAACGTGGAATCACTATTCAGTCTGCGGCGACCAGCTGCTTCTGGAATGACCACCGCCTCAACATCATCGACACGCCGGGACACGTTGATTTTACTATCGAAGTTTATCGCTCCCTCAAGGTGCTGGACGGCGGTGTGGGCGTCTTCTGTGGCTCTGGTGGTGTTGAGCCGCAGTCAGAAACAAACTGGCGTTATGCCAATGACTCTGAAGTTGCGCGCCTGATCTTTGTAAACAAACTGGATCGCCTCGGTGCGGATTTTTACCGGGTGGTGGGGCAGATTAAGGATGTCCTTGGCGCGGTGCCGCTTGTCATGACGTTACCGATCGGTATCGAGGATGAGTTTGTCGGTGTGGTGGACCTGCTGACCCAGGAAGCCTGGGTATGGGATGACACCGGCAACCCTGAGGCCTATGAAGTTCTGCCTGTTCCGGAAGACATGGTTGACAGGGTCGCTGAATACCGTCAACAGTTGGTTGAGACCGTCCTGGAACAGGACGACGATCTCATGGAAGCGTACCTTGAAGGTGAGGAACCTTCGATAGATGACCTGAAGCGATGTATTCGCAAAGGCACGATTGCGCTCGATTTCTTCCCGACACTGTGCGGTTCTGCATTCAAGAACAAGGGCGTGCAAAACGTGCTGAATGCCGTGGTGGATTACCTGCCCAATCCAACGGAGGTTGATCCCCAGCCTGAAGTGGATCTTGAAGGTAATGAAACCGGTGAACACGCGATTGTTGACCCGGAAGCTCCTTTGCGGGCGCTGGCTTTCAAGATCATGGATGACCGCTACGGGGCGCTGACGTTTACCCGGGTCTATTCCGGAACCCTGAAGAAGGGTGACAACGTTCTGAATACTTACACTGGCAAGACTGAACGTATTGGCCGAATCGTGGAGATGCACGCGGACTCTCGTAACGAGCTTGATAAGGCGCAGGCAGGTGACATTGTTGCCTTGCTGGGCATGAAGAACACCCAGACGGGCCACACATTGTGTGATGCCAACAAGCCGGCCACGCTGGAACCGATGGTGTTCCCGGATCCGGTGATCTCCATCGCCATTGCGCCAAAAGATAAGGCCGGTGCCGAGAAGATGGGTGTTGCACTGTCCAAGATGGTTCAGGAAGACCCGTCTTTCTACGTTGAAACGGATGAGGAGTCCGGTGAGACAATTATGAGGGGTATGGGCGAACTACACCTGGACATCAAGGTCGACATTCTCAAACGGACCCACGAGGTTGAGGTCGAGGTTGGTGAACCTCAGGTGGCTTACCGCGAGACCATCACGCAGCGTATCGATGACACCTACACGCACAAAAAGCAGACAGGTGGTTCCGGTCAGTTTGCGAAGATCGACTACATCATCGAGCCCAGCGAAGTCGGTGCCGGTTATGAGTTTGAGTCCACAGTCAGTGGCGGCAATGTGCCGCGCGAGTTCTGGCCAGCTATCGAGAAGGCCTTTGCTCAGTCGATGGAAGAAGGAACGTTGGCCGGATATCCGCTGCTCGACGTGAAGGTGACACTCACCGATGGTGGATTCCACGCTGTGGATTCGTCGGCTATCGCGTATGAACTTGCTGCGAAGGCGGCCTACCGTCAATCGATTCCGAAAGCAGGACCGCAACTGCTCGAACCGATCATGAAAGTCGACGTGTTTACACCGGATGACAATGTGGGTGATGTGATCGGTGACCTCAATCGTCGGCGTGGCATGGTGAAAGCGCAGGAAGCGGCGACAACGGGTGTCCGTGTCAAAGCGGATTGTCCCTTGGCAGAGATGTTTGGCTACATCGGTGATCTCAGGACCATGACCTCTGGTCGGGGCCAGTTTTCCATGGAGTTCTCCCACTATGCTCCAACGCCCAACAATGTCGCGGAGCAGGTGATCAAGGACGTGAAGGAGCGCAAGGCAGCCAGCTAGTACCGGCTCTCACGGGCAGCCGAAGGGCTGTCCGTGAATCCTCCTCACGATGAACCACTCCCTGTGGTTTTACGTATTGCACTGCTGAGGTGCGAACCCCTACTATGGCCGCTGATGCACATGCGGAGAGATTCATGGGACGTTTGGATGGCAAGGTCGCAGTCATCACGGGTGCGACCAGCGGCATAGGGGAAGCAACCGTCGATGCGTACTGTAGAGAAGGCGCAAAGGTTGTTTTCTGCGGCCGAAACGAGGAACTCGGCGCAGAGGTCGAGTCTCGTCAGCCTGACGGAGCAGCCGTCTTCGTGAAAGCCGATGTACTTTACGAAGATCAGATCAAGAACGTCATCGACACCGCTGTTGAGAAGTGGGGACGCCTGGATGTGTTGTTCAACAACGCCGGTGGTTCCTCGAGCATGCCCGGTAAACACCATGCGTTTAACATCGAGGATATCGATGAGGAATCATTCAAATATTCACAGTGGTATCTCCTCGGGTCGTGCATGGTGGCGACAAAACACGCATCTCCGATCATGAGAAAACAGAAGACCGGGTCGATCATCAATAATTCGTCTAAAGGTGCGCACCAGGCAGAAGTGGCAGCAGATCCGCTCTACTCCGCAGCCAAAGCCGGTCTTTCAAATTACACCAAAGCGGCTGCAATGCAGCTCGGGCCGATGGGTATCCGGGTCAACGCCGTGAGCCCTGGAGCGATCGCGACGCCCATCTTCTGGGGTGGCCACACCAACGGAAGACAATTGTCGAAAGACGAAGCTCAGACGCGACTCGACCGTTTCGTTGACGCCGTTAACGGCGGCATCATGCCCCTGACCGGTCCTGGTGGTGAGGCGTGGGATATTGCGATGGCGTGCGTCTACCTTGGCAGCGATGAAGGTCGGTGGGTCACAGGCATTGATCTGGTGGTCGATGGCGGCATGCTGGCCGTGAAGGGTGATCATGAAGGCACCGCAAAACAGATGGTGTCCATGTGGGAGAAACATGACGCCAGACTGGGTCGTACCTAATCAGGGCTGAATGATTGATTCCCGTGTTCATCATCGCCTCTGAAGAGGTTCGAGAGGAAGGTCGCATCGAGTGCCCGGAAGGGACTGAAATTGTTGCTGACACAGATCCGGCGCTATTGGCTGCACATACCATTGTCGTTTATGCGCCTGGTTTGGATCTTCAGAAGATCCTGCTGACATGTCGATGCCTGGTTCCTGACCGCATTGTTGTCGTTGCCGATCGCAGTGAAATGAGCGTGGCGACCGATGCCGCTGAACGACTGGGTATTGATATTGATATCGTCGCCTTGAATCGTTTTGACGCAGGCTCGATGGTGGGCCCTGTCGATCTTGGGACCGATCCATTCCGGATGATGGTTGATGAGGTCGATGGCGACAGGGTTCAAGGCAGAAGGCTATCCGGGGGACCCGAGAACGGGATTTCGATTCAGGCCGCGACCACAAGCAGTAGCGGTCAGTGTGAAGTCGGGAACCATGAGATTGACGGCGATGTGGTCAGTCTTTCACTGGTGTCCCTGCATTCTGCCATTACGCCTGGTGCTGTCCTCTGTCGTTCGGGAGAGGTACCGGAGGTATCTGACCAGTTCAAAGCTGATCTGATCTGGCTTGGTGAGGACGATGGTTTTGAAGGGCGCCCATATGATGTGGTGATTGGTGGACAGATCCGTCGTGCGACCGTGTCAGAATTGAAGCATCGTTATGACCCACATAACTACCAGCATTTGTCAGTGCGGAAGATTGGCACCGGTGACTGTGTCAGTGTGACCCTGGGGCTTACACAGGAGGTCGCATTTGATGACGTGTCGACGACAAGGTCGCTCGCAACGTTCACGTTGATGGATCACTACTCTGGAGATGTCGTTGGGATGGGCGTCCTCTCGCACTCGTTGCGACGGGCGCAGAATGTCCACCGTCAGGAACTGAGTATCGGCCGTGTTGACCGTGAACGCCTGAACGACCACAAAGGTGCCGTAGTGTGGTTTACGGGGTTGTCAGGCTCTGGTAAATCGACCGTTGCCAACACTGTAGAGCAGGAACTGCATCGTCAGGAAGTACGGACATATGTCCTCGACGGGGACAATGTACGCCACGGCTTGAACAAGGATCTTGGATTTACTGACGCCGATCGGGTTGAGAATATCCGTCGCGTGGCGGAGGTAGCTCGGCTCATGGTTGATGCAGGACTCGTGGTGCTGACGTCTTTTATCTCACCGTTTCGTTCAGAGCGGGATCTGGCAAGGCAGTTGTTCAGCGAAGGCGAGTTTTTTGAAGTCTACGTCAACGTGCCGCTATCGGTTGCCGAAGCGCGTGACCCAAAGGGGCTTTACAAGAAAGCACGTGCAGGTGAGATACCGAATTTCACAGGGATTGACAGTGACTACGAGGCGCCCATTTCACCTGAGCTTGAGGTACTGACCCACGAGCTGAGTCCGGCGGAGTGTGCGAGTTCGGTTTGCGATCTACTGGCAGAGAACGATATCGCCACAGGACGAAGGTTTGTCTGAGCCAGTGAGTGCATCTCACATGGAGAATGCCGCAGACCGATCTCCCTCCTAAAAAAAGACATCGCGATCGTAGCGTTGCCACAATCCTAATAGACGAGATGGGAGCTTTTCGGTGGGATCACCACAAAGCTCCGTTGACGTTCAGAATCCGTAGGAGAAGCCCAGCGCGATGACAGGGAAGAGGTCAAACTCTTCAAGATCATCCTGCATGGCCGCAACTTCAGCGTCGATATCACCTTGATCGATGGCTGCGATGAGTCCCGGGTCGCCTGAAACTGCGAGAGTGATATCAGGAGCACCGGATTGGATAACACCTGCTTCGAGAACGAGTCCGAAACCTTTACGCGGAACATTGCCAAAGCCAAGACCAAAAAACAGGCCGCTTCCGATCTGGATGTTACCGTCGAGGACAAGGTCTCCTGCAGTGACTGGCACCACGACCTCGCCGCCAATGTCCACGGACCCTGTCGGTGTGGCCCGACCAATCAGCTCATTGTCGCTGTTGACATAGCCTGCGGTGAAGTGGATAGAACCTGCAAACGGGTACCAGTCGAGCATCAGCGACGTAGAGGAAAGATCAAGCACTGCGTCGTATTGAATGCCGTCGATTTCCTCGGTCGCGTTCTCGGAAAAGCTGTTCAGACCAAGGCGAACGCCGAAATGTTTACCCAGCGACTTGCCAATCTCAACACCACCGCCGAGCGTGCTGTATCTGAGCCCGATACCGAGTCCGGCTCCTTCTTTATCTGCACCCATACTCATCGCAGGGAATGAAAGACCCGCTATGATCAGCGAACCCATGACAATTGATCGAAAAGAACCTGATTTCATTGGTCAAATCTCTTCTTTTACCCGTGACCCGTTGGCCGCATTAATTGTACCGTGTATCCGTGCTACCAACACCGTAATGGGGCGTTGAAGCTGACGAATGGTAGGAAAGTTGCGACCTTGGTGACAATCCTGTCGGATATCGTCCTATTTCGGTGAATTCTTTAGACCGGACAGCCTTGGGAACCTGACGAGGAGCCAAATTTGGGAAGGTTACCGCTACCCATTGTGGACGCGAAGAGACTGCGAGGTATTGCGCTCGCACAACAGGGACTGCAGAAAGCGTTTCATTTTGGCCGGGGCCGTGGTGGCGTGAGACGGATGATTCAGCAATTGGGATACCTACAACTGGATTCCATCTCTGTTGTGGTTCGTGCGCATCGTCATATCCTCCGTAGACGAGTACCTGGCGGTGATCTCGACCATCTGGAACATCTGCTGAGAGAAAGGGAGATCTTTGAATACCGATTTCCGGTAGCGGCGTACCGGCCCATGCCCGAGTTTCGTTTCACGAGTCACCACATGGCGTGGCGGCGAGAGATGAATCAGCGTCAGTTTCGTGCCGGGAAAAAGGACCGTGAACTCATTGCCCGGGTCCTGGGCAGGATTCGAGACGAAGGTCCGCTGCGGTCGCGGGATTTCGAGGTGGGTGAACACAGGAGCGGTGGCTGGTGGCAGTGGAAACCGGCGAAACGAGCGCTGGAGATGTTGTATTACCAGGGGGACCTGATGGTCTCTGCCCGTGAGGGTATGGAAAAGTCTTTCGATCTCACGGAACGGGTGGTGCCTTCGAATATTGATACGAGCAAACCCGATATGGGTTACTACGTAGCTACCTCATCATTTCCGTGTTGCAGGCGCATGGGTTTGCGAGCTATCGAACGCTGACCTACCCCGCGCGGGGAGTTGCGGTCAGGAAAGCACTGCTGAATGAACTCGAACGCCAGGTTGCGGACGGGGATTTGATGCTGTTTACAGATGAGCAGGGCGAGAAAATGTGGGGATTGCCGGAACTCTTTGACGCACGTCTACCGCGGCTATCATCCAATGTGATCATCCTTTCGCCGTTCGACAACCTGGTGACGGAACGCGAGCGTCTGGCAAGCGTCTTTGGTTTCGATTACCAGATTGAGTGTTTCGTCCCCGAGGAAAAACGGCAGTATGGCTATTTTTGTTTACCGGTGGTGGTTGGCAAAAACTTCATGGGCCGGATGGACTGTAAATCCCATCGTGGCAGGAGGTTATTTGAGATCAAGTCGCTTCATCTTGAACCGGTGTTCAATACCCCGACGACCTTCGACCCCGTTCTCGCGGATTTTGTCAAAGCGATCCGGGAGTATGCGGCGTTTGATGGCTGCGATGATGTGGAGGTGGCGCGGACATCGCCCGGTTTCGCGCACCAGATGCTTCGACGGCAGCTGCAGATGCCGTCGTGATCATGCGGCGCATCAAACGATCAAGTAGACTGCGACTGAGTTATCCAGGTCGGGAGTACCATGAACAGAGACGTGATCATTACCTGTGCAGTGACAGGTTCCGGCGATTCAGCCAGTAAATCGGAGCATGTGCCGGTCACGCCAGCAGAAATCGCCACCGCGAGTATCGATGCGGCCAAGGCGGGTGCGGCGATTGTTCACATTCATGTGCGTGAGCCAGATACAGGTGCGCCCAGTCGTCGGGTAGAGCTGTACCAGGAGGTGGTTGACCGTATTCGTGATAGCGATACTGATGTCGTGATCAATCTGACAACAGGGATGGGGGGCGACCTGTATCTGGGTCCGGACGACAACCCACTTGCTTTAACCGATGATACAGACTGTGTCGGCGAGGTAGAGCGCTTGGCGCACGTTGAGAAACTGCTTCCGGAAATCTGTTCCATGGACTGTGGCTCGTTCAACTACCCGGGCGGCAACTACGTCTACATTTCCTCACCGGACATGTTGGAGCTGGGCGCAAAGCGGCTCCAGGCGATACGGGTCAAGCCCGAACTTGAGGTCTTTGACCTGGGGCATATCTGGTTTGCGAAGGGAATGCTCGAAGACGGACTTCTGGACGCGCCCCCTTTGTTTCAGATCTGTTTGGGGATTCGCTGGGGAGCGCAGGATCTACCGCGAAACTTCCAGACCATGGTGGACAATCTGCCAAGCGGCGCGAACTGGGCGGGTTTTGCTATTGGCGCAATGGAGATGCCGATGGTGGCACAGGCAGTGCTGTTGGGGGGGCATGTAAGAGTGGGTCTCGAAGACAACATCTATCTGTCGCGAGGGGTCAAAGCCAGCAATGCACAGCTTGTTGAACGAGCACGTCAGATTGTCGAGTTGATGGGTGCTGAGGTGCAAACGCCTGAACAGGCGCGTCAGACGCTGCAGCTGAAAAGGCAGGTTGTGTAATGAGTGATTCCGTTAACGACAACGGAGAGAATGACAACCGATCCAATGACAATATGGATGGGTCAGCGCACAAGATGGTACCTGTTCATACAGCGGTCGCGCACCCCTGGCTGTGCGACATCATGGGTCATATGACAACGCGGCACTACACAGCCATTTTTGATGATGCATCCTATTTGTTTTTTTACAGGGTCTTTGGTTGGAGCGGATCAGATGCCCGCAATGACAATGTGGGTTGGGCGGACGTTCGTCACGAGGTGGACTATGCCGATGAAGTGCCTGCGGGCGATCTGCTGGAGGTTCGCGCGTCATTCCAACGTATCGGCGGAAAATCGGTCACGATCAGTTATGAGATGTATAACCTGTCCAAGTCCTCCGTGGCAGCAACACTGACCAGTACCTGCGTTCTTTTTGATACGGACGCACGAAAAGCAGTCACGATCGGCGATGAGATGAGAGCTTTGGCTGAACCGTTCCTTCCGGATGTTTGATAGATCAGTCGAAGTTGTTGCTCAGACCTTCTGTATGCCCATCGACTGCGATGATCTGACCTGAGATTCGTTTTCCCATGTCGTTGGCAAGGAATAAGACCATGTCTGCGATTTCCTCAGCATCCACAAAGGTGCCCATGGAGACCTGGCTAACATAGGTTGATCGAATTTCGTCTACGGAAACACCCCGTTCAATCGCGTCATTGTTCATGACCCGTTCGATGCGCTCGCCGTTGACGCTGCCGGGGCAGATCGCGTTGACGCGGATATTATGTGGCCCCAATTCCATCGCCCAGGTTTTGGTCAGGCCCACAATGGCCCATTTGGCCGCCGCATAGGGGGATCGCAACGGATACCCGAACAATGCCGCCGTACTCGCAATGTTGACGATCGCACCCGACTGTTGAGCCTTGAGCAATGGGACGGCGGAACGGGTGATGTAGAAAGGGCCCGAAAGATCCGTGCTGATCGTGGTTTGCCAGTCGTCGGGATCGATGTCCTCTACCGCTGCAGTCGGTCCGGCAATCCCGGCATTGTTCACCAGAAGGTCGAGGTGTTTGTGCTTTGCCTGGAACGCATCAAACAAGGCAGTGACCTGATCCGGATCGGATACGTCGGTGATGGCGCCGTCGATACCGTCCTGACGGCAGATATCCGCAACTGCGGTTTCACTGATATCACAGATGAAGACCCGCCAGCCCTGGCTCACCAGTGACTCAGAAATACAACGACCGATACCGCCCGCGCCGGCAGTGACCAGTGCAACCCGCTGCTCGTTCATCAAACCTCCTCTGATGATTTGTAATCTGCGTCTGACCACGTTTCAATGGCGCGCGGTCATTTGATTATGGATGGCGCCACTGGTCACAGCACAGCAGAATGAGAGGCACCCTATCAGTACTCAAGCAGGCAGTCACATCCCCGAGACGTCAGAGCCAGCGGTCGACTGGTTTATCTTTATCCTTGGCGCGACGATTCTGTTTTCGGTTGTGGTTCCGATTGTCGTGGCGCCTGAATGGAGCACGGACGTCATCAACCTGACCTATGAGTTTCTGACAACTCGATTTGGCGTCTTGTATGTGATCACGGCGGTCAGCACGATTATCTTCCTGGTCTGGCTGGCCTGTAGTCGATACGGACGCCTTCAGCTGGGTAGTGATAAACCGGCTTACGGTGAGTTTGCCTGGGCATCAATGTTGTTCTGTGCCGGTATCGGCGCTTCTCTGATCTACTGGGGTGCGGCTGAATGGGTCTACTATTTCACAGAACCGCCGATGGGTATCGAGCCACGCAGCGATCAGGCATTGGTTTGGGCAGCGGGTTACGGCATCTTTCATTGGGGACCCATCGGGTGGGCGCTCTATTGCCTCCCTGCGATTGCGCTGGGCTGTTCGTTCTATATCCAGAAAATTCCGCGCCTACGACTCAGTGCGTCCTGTTCAAGTGTCATCGGAAAATGGTCCGAAGGCTGGCTCGGTCGATTGATTGATCTCTTTTTTGTTGTTGGGTTGCTGGGGACCGCGGCCACGGGACTCGGTTTCGGCACGTCTGTTGTGTCGGCGGCAATCCATAATCTCACCGGTTGGCCCGACAACATCCAGATGCAGTTTGGCGTCATCGGCGTGGTCACGCTGATGGTCGCGTATAGCGTATTCCGGGGGATGGACAGTGGCATTCGAGTTCTGAGTATCTGGAACGCGGTATTGGCGATCGGACTGGTACTGGTCGTGCTGCTGGCGGGACCCTGGGTGTTTATCCTGGAGATGGCGGTCACGTCTGTAGGCCAGGTTTTTCAGCACTTCGTGGACATGTCGACGTGGACGGATCCCATGGAACGTGCAGAGTTTGTAGAAGGCTGGACGGTTTTCTACTGGGCATGGTGGATTGCCCTGGGTCCGTTTGTAGGCATGTTTGTGTGCCGGATTTCATCTGGCCGAACGATTCGACAGGTCATCTTTGGCATGCTGGGGTGGGGAACCCTTGGATGCGTTGTATTTTTCAGCGTACTGGGCGGGTACGCCATGCACCTGGAGCTGTCAGGACTCTATGACGTGATCGAGGTGGTTAAGTCGGATGGGCCAGCAACCGCCATTGCAGCCATGATGGAGAGCCTGCCGTTTGGCGCGTTCTGGTTGATCTATCTGGCAGTCATCGGACTCATTTTTACGGCCACGACCTACGACTCTGCGTCGTACACCCTGGCGGTGGGAGCCTCACGCTCGCTGTCTGAAGGACAACATCCCGTGATGTGGCAGCGGGTCTTCTGGGCCCTGATGCTGGGGCTGTTGCCGATGTCGCTGCTTTTCCTGGGTGGTCTGCGAGTGCTTCAGACGGCCAGTATCGTAGCGTCACTGCCATTGATCGTGATCTATGGTGTGATGGCCGTAGCGATTGTGAGGGTCGTTAGGGCTCAGTCAGCTCCGGTGTCCGAATAGACTCGATTCAGGACATCCCTCAGTATCGGTAACATCCCAACTGAACGACCGCCGTCGTTCATGTGTCCGGCCCACACCGCCACGATGTCCTTGCGGGGATTGACGAGTAACCCCTGGCCAGCCCAGCCTCCTTTGAACATGTCATCGTTGTCGAACACAGCGTCCCACTGTTCTGTATTGTGGCGGATACCGGGAATACCTGATGCGAGTTTGGGGTTGCTGCCTTTAAGAATGCGATCAGCATACCCGTCAGGTAAAACATGGCCATCGGATACCACGGTTGCACTAGGCGTAAAGAGGAGCCCGAATCGCGCTGTATCGCGTAACGCAGCGGTGAGACCGCCATAGGTGATGGGAACACTGAATCGTGGTGCGAGTATCCCGGCGTCATGTTCTGCACCGATCTTCGACCAGATATGTTTGGTGAGCGCATCCTGGAAAGGCATGCCCGTAACTTTTTCCACAATCCAGCCGAGTACAAAGGTGTGAACGCTCGCATAGTGAAACCGCTCGCCCTGGGGCGCCACGCGTTCGATGTCCATACGTGGCAGTACCTCGTAGGGATTGTCAGGGTGATCATCGGTGTAGTAACCATCACCCAGTGTCACGGCAAGCTGGTAGTAACAGGAGTTCTGATCGTCGTAGTCTTCGGCACAGTTCAGACCGGTCGCCATGTCAAGTAGATTGCGAACAGTGATGCCCGCGTATGCGGATTCGGCCATCTCGGGAATGTAATACTCAATGTTACTGGTCGGGTCGATTTTTCCCTGATCGGTCAGCACCGCCACAACGGCAGACACTAGGACCTTGGTGACCGACCACATGATGGGCTTCTGGTGCGGCGTCTGCCTGGGGTAGTGTTCGAAGACAATGTTGCCCTTGTGCAGGATAACAAAGCCCGTCGTCGTCACAGTGGGGTCGTTCAGAAAATCCAGCAGCGACGCGGTGATGCCGCGCGCGGTGACTTCGGCCTTTGCGATGTCAGGGTTTGTCGCGTACTGGAGGGTACTGACCTGACCACTACGATAGACGGGGGCGATCGGCAGAAAACGGGCCAGGTTGAGGTTGTTCCAGCGCATGGCTTTACCGTTGGCCGTCCACCACACATCATCGTCAGGTAAGCCTTCGATCATTAGACGTGTTTCGGCCACGCTACTTGGCCTCGGGAACATGGCCTCGCCAGGATGTGGATTGCTCGCAACACTGGTTGGCAGACATGCGGACAAGGTAACAATGGCAGTGAGCGCAACCAATGGCGCGAATGAATGTCTGGAAGGAAGCAGCAAACGAACAATCCCCTGTTTGATGGATGCCCGAGTGTAGTCCAGAACACAACGGTTTGTCTGGATGCGTATTGGTTCTGATCCCGGCAGGTGTCTATGATACGTGCCACACTAGGTTTCGGAGTAACCAAGTGCCCTATACAGAAAGCAGCGAAGATGGCGTCAGGCTCTTCTATCAAACTTACAGCACATCGAATCGCACGGAGTCTGATGCGGCTTCCATGATCTTTGTGCATGGTGCCGGTGGTAATGCGGCATCCTGGTGGCAACAGGTTCCGCACTTCGTGGATCGATATTCCATACTGACGATTGACCACAGGGGCTTTGCGCGGTCCGCGTGTACACCGGCGCAATTCAGCGCGAAACACTTCTCGGATGATCTGCTCACGATCATGGACGCGGAGCAGATCGATTCGGCGATCCTGGTCTGCCAATCAATGGGTGGGTGGACGGGATTGACCACAGCATTGGGTTATCCTGATCGCGTTCGGGCACTTGTCATGAGCCATACGCCGGGCGGCCTGACTTCTGAAACGATTCGAGAAATTCAGCAGATGGCGGCGCGGAATCGATCTGCCCTTGAGTCACCGTTTGCACATTGGGCAGTAGCGCCGGACTACCATGAAAAGTCACCTGAGATGTCGTTGCTCTACAGCCAGATCAGCGCCTTCAACACATCACTGGACTTGTCGAAGCTGGATCTGCAGTCCATACAGTTGTCTGCAGATGACTTCTTGGGTCACAAAATACCGACGCTATTTGTCACGGCAGAGCAGGATGTGATTTTCCCGCCAGAGATGATTCGACTGGCGAGCGAAATGGTGCCCGGCGCGGACTTCATTGAACTCCAGGGGGCAGGACATTCTTCCTACTTTGAAACCGCAGGTGCGTTCAATCAGGCAGTGGATGCATTCCTGGACGCCTTGCCGTTCTGAGGAGCGCGCCAGCAGTCTGTGCCGCTGCGGTGTTGAGTGACGGTGTTTCGACAAGCGATCTTGCGTCCTGAGAGCAGTTACGCGTCGCTCAACTTCCCCATTGCCTTGTCCAATCGAGCCAGCGACTCGCTGATCACCTGCTCATCATGTGCCAGCGACAGAAACATGTTGTGCCAGGGATGCAGGTACACGCCTTCTGCCAGGGCGAGCTGACAGAACCGATTACCTTTTTCGAATCGTGCATCGTCGTCGAACATCACCGTGGGCATCTGTGGTGGTCCTGACTGGGACAAACCGTGGCCATGCCGTTGGGCAATTTCTGCCAGGCCGTCCCGAAACTGCTGACCCACTTTCTCAATATGTACTGGGGCGTTTTGCTCACTGAGGATCTTGAGTGTCGCGAGGGTTGCGGCCATGGGCGCAGATTGATACCAGAAGGAACCGGTAACAAACGTCCGGCTGGCAGCTTCGCGCCAGGGATCACTACCCAGAACGGCGGCAATAGGCTCCCCGTTGGCGATACATTTTCCCCAGGCCGAGAGGTCGACTTGGATACCATGTTCTGACCAACTTGCATCCAGCGACAGACGCATGCCTGCCCGAACGTCATCGAGTATCAATGCGGCATCGTGCTCGTCACAGAGCCTTCTGATGGCCTGAGCAAATGCTGGATCCGTGAGCGCCTGTGGTTGTCCCGCGTCGTGCTTGAACGCAGAGACCATGATGCCCGCGAGATCTCCGCGAGCCTGCTCGGCGGCGTCGATGACACTGTCGATATTGTTGAACTCGTAGGTTGGAAAGTGCACATAGTCTTCTTCTGGTGTGCCCTTCGTTCGCCGGGCGGCCCAGGGCTGTGCGCCGTGGTAGGCGCCCCCGGCAACCAGAATCTTGCGCCGACCGGTTTTGGCGCGCGCGATCATATTGCAGACAGTGGTCGCGTCATTGCCATTCTTGGCGAAGATGGCCCAATCGGCGTGATTAACCTGACGGGTCAGCGTTTCCGCGAGTACAACAATCTCTTTCGATGGTCCATTGCCGATATCGTACTCGCGTCGTTGTTGATCGGCGGCGGCCCGGATCTCCGGGTGGCCGTACCCGGCAATCATCGGACCGTAGCTGCACATGAAGTCGATATACTCATTGCCGTCGACGTCCGTCAGACGACATCCGGAAGCGGAACGGAAGAACTGCGGATGGCCTTCTGGCAGGGCACGTGTCGACATGTGGCCGTACATGCCACCCGGAATGACCTGGCTGGCCCGCTGACGCCATTCTTCGTCATTCATGCTGTTTACCTTAGCGTGCTTTCTGGGCTGAGTTTGCACGAGTTTCCGCCCGTGAGTCACGTGGTTTCGGGTGGACCCAATTCGGGATTGGTCAGGAGCCGGATATCGGTGAGGCTGTGGAAGAAGGCGATGATTGCGGCGGTGTCCTCGGGCGTCAGATGAAATGCATGAAGCCCGCGATCGGGCGCGGGGCCCGTCGCATAGAACGCGATGACCTTCAAAAGTGTGTCAAAACGACCTTCATACATGTAGGGCGCTGTCGCGGCAATATTTCTGAGTGTGGGCACAAGAAATCGCCGCTGGTCCTGTTCCAGACCGGCATGTACTGCCAACCGCATGTCCTGGCCACGGAGACCGGTATTGGCGTAGCCATGGCCACCCATGGTCGGGGCCGTTGTGACAACGACTGCATCCCAATCGTTCAGAAGCGAAGAGTCGAAACCACAGGATCACCGCATCGTCAGGACGCTTGTCGTTCTCGAGCCACTCGTCAAAGTCAGACTGACGCGAGACGAGTGTGTTTTCGAAGGTGACAATCGACTCAACGACGTGTGATCGCGCCAATACCTGTACATCGGGAAACAGAGTTTCTCTGGCGTGACGATAGAGGTTTCGGTTATCCAGTCGTGAAAGGATCGCCTGCTCGTAATCAAGCCAGCACATCTCTACCGGACCGGCATTGAACAACGGCCGTAGCATTTGATCGGCCAACGTACCTTTTGAGCTGTCGGCCCATCCATAGTGATTCCGGCTTTCAAGGTTAATCAGCGCCATCGTATGCCGCGACAGTGGCTTCCCATCGGCCCCCCTGGAGAAGGCCTGGGAATCGGCGAATCCGAATGACTGTTGATGACAGTCCGCACAAGCGATCTGCTCATTGTAGGAGAGCGCACGATCGTAGAACAGGTGGCGTCCGAATCGCTCGAGTGTCTAGGTATCGGAAGCCGGACTATCCTGGGCCGTGATCAGTAATAGTGCGGTGTACAGGAAGATGTCCCGTACGTGGGTGCCGATGGCTACGCCCTGCAAGGCTGGAATACTGTCGGGCCCTGGGACACGTCGACCAACGGACCAGCTACCAGCGGTTGTCAGTACCCTCGGCTCCCGTGACCTTTGCCAGGGTTGATCGTTCCTCGGCCGAGTTGGCCGGCCTCTTCAGGGTCTTTGACGGATAATCCTCTGGAGGATTGTCGATAAACGTGCGGACGGCATCTATCAGTTTGGCAGCGGTTGCCTTGTCCAGCGTTAGCAGCCGCTTGTAGGCTTCTCGCATGTCCTCGACCCGTCCCATCGCGAGGTAGGTTTCTGCACGATATTCGATCGCTTCAGGGCAGTTGGGCCTTAACCGAATGGCTTCGTTGTAGGCTGCAAGCGAGCCTCTCAGGTCTCAAGTTTGACGCATTGCATAACCCAGGCCTGCATGGGCTTCGGGGAACTCGGATACTTCAGAGATGGCGCGCTGGAAATGATGGCTGATGTTTTGTGCTGTTTGGCGATTTCTCGTTCGAGACGGCTTCGCGCCTTGTCAGAAGAGGCACTGCCAAGGTCCTCTGCCAACGACCATGCCTTATCACGATACCGTATGCCCTGGTTGTAGCTATCAACGGCCTTTTCGCGCGGTGTTTCCTGAGGTGCGGACGCCCACGGCATACTACCGCCACCCATACTGCCGCCGCTGCTGACGCTCAGCATAGCGTTGGATGTGACCAGACCGAGGCCGGCGACCACTACCGATAGCAGCTTTTGTTGTGATTTCATGAAGGTTCCATGAGCATATCTCGTGACCGTTAGGCATACCTCAGGCGCCTCTGGTTCACAAGCAGGTGTGTGGCGAGTCAACACCGTCTTTACTCTGGAACAGGGCTGGAGTAGGTTTCCGGGCACGAAAACGATTCAAAAGAACAGGCGCTGGAGCCTGAAAGAGGTATCTACAGATGGTGACAAAGCTCACTCTGGAACAGAAAAAACAGCTGTTTCACGACGGATATATCGTCCTGAAAGGGGTCGTATCAGATGAACTGGTCAGCACCGCGCAAGCGAGAATCAAGGCAGCAAAGCGCGGTGAGAGCCTGGCACCTGCGGAGGAACTCACCGATCTGGTGAACCGATCCTCGGTGACGCCTATTCTGACTGAAGCGATGGGCACATTTGATCCTCCAAGCATGGTGCATGTCGGTGTGACCAAACAAAGTCAGCCCGCTGATTACTTCACACCGCTGGGTTATCGCGAAAAGGACCTGCCGTATTTTGGTCACGGAATGCATGCGGAAGGTCTCTGCACGATGACCCCTCCCCAGGAACGGTGGGAAGGAACACCCGAAGAGATCTACCAGCGCATGATTGCAGCGGGTCCGAAAGGCGATATTGGTCGTACCGCGGACGTGATCGGGTCCAACACCGATCCTTTGTTCCAGGACCCTGATATGACCCTGTCGGTAGGTAGCTTTTCGGCCTTTGTGATTGTTCCCCTTAATGACCAGATGGCGGATGGTGTGGGTCAGACGGCGGTAGTTCCCGGTGGTCACCGCGTTCTTGAAGCGTTTTACCGCTGGCAGTTTGAGACGGCGGGCAAGGTAGGTCCTGAAGGCCCTGGGTGGCCCCGGTTTGATACCAACGCGGAGAACGGTGCGGGGCACGTGTACCTGCCGGACGCTGTGCAGGAAAAACTGATGGAGATGGACAGCGAGACGCCGGAAACGACGCCGGATGGTCGTCCCTGGCCGCGTCCTACGCCGATCAAGATGGAACCCGGCGACGTAGCCATTACCATTTTCCAGATGCCCCATACAGGCACGCGTAACCAGTTTGGCACTGAGTCGCGCAAGAACATGATCTATCGCATTCGTAACAAGCGCCGTCAGCCAAATCATGTCGTGACGGGTGTTTCTGATCATCCGGATCGGGGTGCGTTCGGCGAGTGGCTCGAGTACGAGGAAGGGAACGATCCTTGGGCACGTTCGAAACATGCGTTGACGCATATGTGGGATGAATGGGAGGGAATGCAGGACGTGGTTGCGGGTGAAACCCCGAACCTGGATCCAATCGACTTCAGTCACGTTCAGCACTGAATGCGACTGCTTGGAAAAGAGCCGGCTTTTGCCGGCTTTTTTATGCCCGGTGTTCCTGGATTGCAGGTTTGCATGGCACTGTACTGGCAATTAATGTGTGGGTATCCATCGGCAGGAGAAGGCAGTGGCGGCTGTAGAGATTGATCCGAAAACCGGGCACAAGCGTTTTCAAACACGCGCAGCAAAAACCAGCAATCGTATTGAAGGCAAGGGGTACTCGCCGGTTGAGAACGACGCGCTGACCACGTTGCCACCGCCCCCACCAGGGGCTGTTTTCAACGCACAGGAGCAGGCACGTTACCGTGAATTCAAGGAAGCTCGTTCGGGGGCCGCAGATTACATCAGCATGGAGGGCGAGTTCAGCCGCTACCTTGAGGATGTGTACTCAAAAGGACCGGTAGAACGTGAACCGCTGACAGACGAATGCGAAATTCTCGTGGTGGGTGCCGGATTCGCCGGTTTACTCCTCTGGTACAAGTTGCAGGAAGCAGGCTTCATCGATGCCCGTTTCTGCGAAAAAGGTGGGGATGTAGGCGGTACCTGGTACTGGAACCGGTATCCAGGAATTGCTTGTGATGTGGAATCCTACAGCTATCTGCCATTGCTTGAGGAGATGGGTTACATCCCAAGCATGAAGTTCGCCTCGGGATTTGAAATTCTTGAATACTGTCAGTCGATGGCAGAAAAGTTCGGCTTCTATGACCGCTGCCTGTTTCATACCACGGTAGAAAGTACGAGCTGGGATGAATCCCGGAAACGCTGGCGTGTGGAAACGGACCGAAGCGACGCCATGTATGCGCGTTTTGTCATCCTCGCGAATGGGATCCTGACGACGCCGAAGTTGGCACGTATCGATGGAATGGAGATGTTTGGCGGTGAGTCCTTTCACACTTCGCGTTGGAACTATGACGTTGACCTCGAGGGTAAACGCATCGGCATTATCGGTACCGGCGCCACCGCGGTACAGGCGATCCCGGAACTCGCCAAGGTGGCTGGTGAGCTGTATGTGTTCCAACGCACGCCGTCTTCTATTGATGTCCGCGATCAGCGTGAGACAACGGACGAGGAGCGAGCGAACTGGGCCAACGAGAAAGGTTGGGCGCGAGCCAGACGGGAGCGATTTGCAAAGATCTCCGCGGGCAGGACGGCCATGCAGGCCAATGATGATTACCTGTCCGGGAAGGTAGCGGACTTCAAGAAACGCAAGCAGCATACGCGCAAGCTGTCTCCTGAAGAAATGGTACAGAAGCAGCTGGATAGCAACTTCCGTATCATGGAACAGATCCGTGCCCGTGTGGATGCGATCGTCGAAGACCCGGTGACTGCCGAGACCCTGAAGCCCTACTACCCTTATGGATGTAAGCGGCCGACGTTTCACGACGAGTTCCTGCCGACCTTCAATCTGCCCCATGTACATCTGGTTGATACAGCGCCACGTGGCGTGCAGCAGCTCAACGAGCAAGGTGTTGTCCATGATGGGAAAACCTATCCGGTGGATGTCCTGATCTATGCCACCGGATTCCAGTGGATGGCGACGTCAACGTTCAACATGGTCAGTGGCAAGGGAGGACAAAGCCTCCGGGAGAAGTGGGAAAAAGAAGGCACCAGGACTTACCTGGGGTTGCATAGTCACGGTTTCCCGAATCTCTTTATCGTTACCGGTCCACAGGGTGGCGGCGGGAGCTTCAATTTCACCAATGCGATCGAGGCGCACGGTGACTATGTTCTATGGATGTTGAAGACCTTGCGGGAGAGAGATTCGACCACGGTCGATGTTCGCAAGGAACCGGAGGAGGAATATGCTGAGCACTGCCGACTGGCTGACGTCGTGTCCCAGCCATTGCGTGACTGCATTTCCTATTACAACGGTCATGGTGACGCAGAGCCTGGGAGCCTTGCCTACTATGGTGGCGGTCAGTGGCACAAGTTCAGACTGGAAGCACAATCGACACTCAATGTCTTCGAATTTGATAGCTGAAACGGGGGGTATATGACCACAGGCGAGTCATTCGAAGAGTACTGTGAAGACGGTCGGAAGCGTGCGCTTTCGTTGGGTAATCGTGGTCCGGCGAAATTTGATGCCCAAGGACGATTGGCCCAGGACATTCTGGACGCCTACAACGCGAACGGATTCTATGTGTTTACCGGTGTGGTCGACACGGCCGAAATTGCCGAGCTGATAGGGGAGTTTGAAGGCGTACTTGAGAACGCGCCGGTCAACATTGGTGAAGAGATTGATCGACAGGGTGAGCCTGTCAGGTATCCGTATTACACGTTGTCCGGTGACGATGAAGCGAAGGCGCGTGGCGAACCTTCCATCGTGGGCCTGATATCACACCCGCTCATGTTGATGGACTCGGCACTTCGGCTCTATGGCCACCCGGACCTGCTTCGGATCGCGGCAAGTATTCACGGCGATGATTTTGTGCCTTTTCACGAGAGCATCTTCCACAAGGGCGCGGGGGAAGGACCGCCCACGAACTGGCATCAGGATGGTCGTACGCACTGGGACGAGACAGGTCGTGCATTGGAACAACCGGATGGCACAGGCAAACGACACGGGTATAACCTGTCGGTGGCGTTTTGTCGATGTACTCCGGCGAATGCGCTGTGGGTGGTGCCGGGAAGCCATCGACAGTGGTGTCTTGCCAATGGCGGTGAGTTCCCGCCAATCAGAAAACGGATCCCGGAAGCGGTGCCGGTGTTACTGGAACCGGGAGATTGCGGGATGGTCAATCGCAGCTCATTACATGGCGCGTATGCCAATCTTTCTAGGGATCGTCGGGTGACTTTGCTTGTGGGCTTTCACAACCGTGACTCAGCGATTGGGACCGAAACGGTCAACGTGCACGCGTTCCCGATACCCAACAAGAAAAAACACATTCGTTATGACGAAGAATACGTGCTTCGTCGTGCGCAGATGATCCCGTTGGCCATAGATGCCCGGCGGCAACACTTTCCGGACGAGGTTCCGTACGAGTACCAGGGGACATGGCTTGGCGGTGCGGATTGGAACGAGAACGCGCGCGCTGAGATCACCAGGTCTGGTGATGAATACTGGCAGCGTGATATCACTCTATAGCGTATCAGGGGATCTGAGCTGAGAGGTGATCGTTCTACCGGTTGCCTGAGCCAGGTTCAAGCGCTTGTGATCCTTTGGGTAACTCCATTGATATAAAGGTTGCGGCCGCTACGAAACCGGCCGACACGAGAAGGCATGCCTGGAATCCCCATACCTGGTAAACCCAACCTGAACACATGGTGCCAACGAGCCGTCCCGCGGCATTCGACATGTAGTAGAAACCCACGTCCAGTGACACGCCGTCTGACTCTGCATACGAAATGATCAGATAAGAATGCACGGAAGAATTGATGGCGAAGACCGCGCCAAAAATGATCAGCCCCACGACAACAGCCCATTCCGGGTCCACATCAAGCAAAAACGATCCGGCAATCAGCAAAGGCAAGCCGGTGAGCACGGTTCCCCATTTGACGGCAGTGCCACCGTCCGGGGGGTGCCCGTGGTGCGAGCCCGTAATGCTCGGTGAAAAGGCCTGGATGACGCCATAACCCACCACCCAGACTGCCAGTAGCGTGCCCACTGCGACGCTTGACCACCCGAGTTCCAACTGCAGAAATACAGGCAGAGCTACGACAAACCACACGTCGCGAGATCCGAACAGGAAAAGTCTGGCGGCTGACAGGCAGTTGATTCGGGGGCTTTTGGACACAAGGTCATTGAACTTTGGTTTGAACGTCGCCTTGCCGAGATCTCTGTCCAATAGAAAAAAGGTAGAGACGGCGATGACTCCCAGCATGATGGCCATACCCCCAACGGCATTGCCGAATCCGACGGTGGAGAGGAGTGCACCGCCCAGGAAAAAGCCTATTCCCTTAAGCGCATTTTTTGATCCCGTGAGCGCTGCAACCCATCGGTACAGGCGGCCTTCACTATCACCTGCAATGAGCTTGACGCTGCTCTTGGCACTCATCTTGTTGAGATCTTTGGCAACGCCCGACAGTGCCTGAGCGACCATCACGTAGGCGACCGTCAAGTAAGTGTCGTCGACCAGGAGCATCGACAACGCACCAACCTGAAGAACCAGGCCACCGATGAGGGTCGCTGCAAGGCCTACCCTCGCGGCAATCCAGCCGCCGAACAGGTTGGTTACAACGCCGAAGAGTTCGTAGAAGAGAAACAGCAAAGCAATGTCGAGAGGACTGTACCCCAGTTGGTGGAAATACAGCACCACCAGCATTCTGAGAGCGCCGTCGGTCAGCGTGAACGCCCAGTAACTCCCTGTGATGATGGCATATTGGCGCATGGTCAGAGGGATTCTGCGACTTTGCGAACCAGTTCCATCATCCGATTGACGTAGCCGATCTCGTTGTCATACCACGCAAGTATTTTGACCTGGGTGTCGTCGATGACCATCGTGGAGTCGGCGTCGACAATGCTCGAACGTTTATCCCCTCTGAAGTCTGCTGACACTAGGGGGCGGTCTTCGAATCCCAAAATACCGGTCAGTCTGCCGGTTGCGGCGTCCTTCAGTGCCTGGTTGACGGCAGCTTCTGTTGTCGGTTGTTCCACCTCGAATACACAATCGGTCACCGATGCGTTTGCCAGGGGAACCCTGACCGCCAGGCCGTCGATCTTTCCACGTAACTCCGGGAAGATCTCTGCGATGGCCGTCGCAGACCCCGTTGAAGTGGGAATTAACGACATTCCGCTGGCGCGAGCGCGTCGGAGGTCTTTGTGATATTCGTCGAGTACGCTCTGGGTATTGGTGATGTCGTGGATGGTTGTGATGGATCCGTGTCGGATACCAAACTGCTCATGGATGACGCTGATAACCGGTGCGATGCAATTCGTAGTGCAGGATGCAGCGGTAACGATGTCATGGACTTCCGGCTGGTAGAGGTTGTCATTGACGCCAACAACAATGTTAAGAGTGCCATCTTTGACTGGCGCGGAAACCACGATCTTGCTGACATTGTTGTCCAGGTAGGGTGATAGAGCGTCGCTGGATTTGAATTTTCCTGTACATTCAACGGCAATGTCGATGCCGAGGTCACCCCAGGGGGTGTCTTCAAGGTGCTCGTTCGATGAATATGAGATCCGCTGACCGTCGACGATGACAGCATCGGTGTCGGAATCTACAGGTGTAGTCCAGGTGCCGTGAATGGAGTCGAACTGCAACAGGTGCGCGGCACCCGCTGCATTCCCTGCGATCTCGTTGATATGTGCAATTTCGAGTTCCGGCCAGGCCCAGGCTGCGCGCAGTGCCAGCCGTCCCATTCGGCCAAATCCGTTAATCGCAATGCGGGTTGCCATTCATGTTACTCCAAGTATTTGAACGCAGGAGGTGACCGCAGTGTTAGTGGCAGGCTCGCCTAAGCGAATTCCAACAGTTCCTCTGGCGTACCGCCATCATAGCCGAGAATGTGTCGCAGGTATTCCGCATAAGACGCCATCCACATCCCGGATGAACGTTCTCGGCCCGCAGCGGCGTCCGTTTTGGTGGTCTTCATGTACCAGTTGTTGCAGCGTAACCACACTTTACCTTCCGACGTCGTATTGCAGAGCTCGGTCCACTTCTCGACGGCGACCTCAAAGGGTTCTACCGTCGTCTGGCCGTTGGCCTTCATACGGGTCACCAGGTCGGTTATGTATTTTGATTGTTCTTCACAAAGGAGTGTGACGTTGGTCACCGGGTTCAGGGACTGCGGACCAATCATCATGTAGAAGTTGGGCATGTCACGAACATGCATGCCCCACAGTGAATGGGGGCGTGTCATCTGGTAGTTGTTGTCTTCGTTGGCTCCGAACCGCTCTGCAAGTGTGACACCTTTGCGACCAATGATCGGGAAGGGAATGAAGTTGCTGTCGAATCCGGTGGCGTAGATGATGACGTCAACATCGAAAGTGTCGCCACGCGCTATCTCCACACCGGTCTTGTTCACGGCAACGACGCCGCCCGGGTCATCCACCAGGGTGACATTGGGTTTGTTGAATGTGCTGTAGTAGTCGTCGATGAACAGGGCACGTTTGCAGAAAAAGGGGTAGTCGGGTGTCAACGTTTCAGCGAGTGCCGGATCCTTCACCACCATTTTGATACCCGCCGCGATCTGGGCACAGATGGCGGCGTTCTGTTCCTCATTGTGCAACGCCTCAAATGGCACGGCGCCTTCTGTCGAAGGCCCTTCTTCACGCCATTCGACATGTCTCAGCTCCTCGCCGTAGCCACCGGCTTTGAACTTGTCGGTGATGTCCTGTGGCGTGGGTTCATCATTACGCGGCACACACCAGGTAGGAGTTCGCTGGAAAACCGTGAGGTGTTCCACGTCATCAACAATGCTGGTGATAACCTGAGCCGCCGATGCACCGGTCCCGATTACTCCAACGCGCTTTCCGGCGAGCGTCGCAGCCTGGTCCCAGCGAGCCGTATGAAAACTCTCTCCTTTAAACTCATCCATGCCAGGGATTTCCGGCATTCGAGGGCTGGTCAGGGGTCCGTTGGCGGTGATGACGTGCTGACAGGTCACGACGTCTGCGGCTTCACCAGATTCGTTGTCGATCGTGCTGACCTGCCAGACCTGCGTATCGCCGTCTTCAGGATCCAGGCAGCGCAATTCGACTACTTTGCGGTTAAATCTTATGTTTTCACGGATACCACCGTGGTCTGTCAACATTTCTGCATAGCCGGCGATTTCCGGCTGGCTGACATATTTCTTTGAAGGAATAAAAGCTGTGCGGTCGAGAAAGGGCAGGTAGGTGTAGGCAGGTACATCACAGGCAGCGCCTGGATAGGCACCAACACCGCCGTAACTCCATACTCCACCGACGGAACCGGTCATCTCGAAGACACAGATGTTCTCAACACCCGCGTCCTTCAGGTGGATTGTGCACAGCAAACCGGAGAATCCGGTACCGATCACAACAGTATCAAAATGCTCGTTTGTCATAGGTTCATCTGCCATTAGCGAAGGCGCCATCATATCGGTAAAGAATGTGCTGGCAAGTCCCTATTGAGACAGGTTCGTGTCGTGCAAGGTTTTTGATCTTACAGATTGTGGGCCAGGGTCAAAGGAGTGGAAATGCGAAACACGATGCGAGTAGGTTTGACGATGCTGGCACTGATGACCGCAAACCAGACATTCGGTGCGCCTTACCTGAACACGTATATTGGGTTGGAAGGAGGCCTGTCCACCTTTTCATTCGAAGAGAAGATTGACCAGCAACTGGTCTTTCCCATGGCCAACCTGACCGGTGGCATTGCCTGGGAGCGGTTTACGCTGGCGGGGACCTTATCGGGTTCGGTCACGGATGACGACGTTTCAGAGGATGACTTCACCAGAAAGGCAACGCGTCGCGACATTGATGTGACAGCGGGTTACCAGATCCTGGACAACATCAACGTATTTGTTGGGCTGAAACAGGGGACCACCAAGTTGGAGGTGGTGAGCCGCGATGAGGACAACCCGATAGCTGCCAATGAGGAATATGACCAGAGTGGTTTCTATCTGGGTGCGAGCACGGGCGTGACAGTGGGTGAAGGGAAACTCGACATATCCCTCGCCTGGGCGGACCTGTCATCTGACAACCGTTTTTTTGGAGATGTGGAAGTTGATATTGAACCGGAAGAACTGGAGTTTGATGACATCTCCGGCGCTAATTCAGGTGAGAGTAGCGGCTTCTCATTCAGCGTAACGTGGAATCAGCCGATCAATGGTGACCTTCTGTTTCGCGCCGGGTTCCGTCACAACGTTTATGACCAGGATGTCACGTTCATGGGCGAGACATTCTCTGGCATCCAGGAAGACAACACGTCATTGTCGGTGGGATTGCTGGGTGTCTTCTGATTCTGAGGCAAACTCAGAAGGTGACAATATCGGGTATACCCTGGTTGCGTGGCTGCCTGAAGTAGAAGGGTTCCAGCAGTGAGGAATGCTCCAGCGTCCCCGGCGGCGCTTTAACCTGCGCCAGACCGGCACGAAGTTCCTGACGAACCTGTTGTGCCATCTGCCGAGTTGCTGCATTGCCCGCGCTGATTTGTACACCGCGACCATCGCTCGAGAGCATCTCTGCTTCCAGTGGATTGTTACGACAGGCATCAAGAATAATCACATTCTGTTCTGATACTGCGTCCTTCATGGCGAGGAGCAACCTGTTCAGCGAATACCCATTTCGCACCAGCGCCTCCACGGTGTAGATCTCCTTGTCGACGGGGAGTAGATAGTTCACACCGTCTACCTGGACAGCATGTCCGGCATAATAGAAAACCGTAATCGGGTCAGTCCCCGTAACGCTTTCGTAGAATGTCTCGACGGTGCGTGCCAGATCATCACCACCCTGGTCCTGCACAACGGTCACGTTGTACTTCATTTTTCGAAACTTCCTGGCGAGGTCGGATGCGTCGTTGGTGGGATTTTCCAGAGGCGCCAGTGTGTAGGCGCTGTTGCCGATGATCAGTGCGTGTCTGTCAGACTGGGCTTCGTAAGCAAGGCCGCGTTGTGCGATTGCGAGTCCTGCGCAGAACAGCGGTACGCTGTAACCTGAGACAACAGATCGTGCGCGGTTATTTGCGGGTAATTGTGACGGACTGCATACGAACCGAAGACACTGGAAGGTTATTGGCGCCAACTTCCACCAAACCGATCTCATCAATGACGCTTTGCCCTTCAACGACCTGGCCAAAAACAGAGTGAGCGGATGTGAGGGGAGACTTATCAAAGTCCAGGTTGGTGTTGTCTGCAAGATTGACGAAAAACTGAGATTTATTCGTGTTCGGACCAGAGTTTGCCATAGCGAGAGAGTACTGTACGTTGCTGAGGGAAGCATCGAACTCGTCGCCAAAGGGATCGTCCACCATGCTCGCGCCACCTGTGCCGTTTGCAAACGGATCGCCGCCCTGCATGACAAACCCCTCGACGATGCGATGGAAAATCAGATCGTCGTAGTAGCCGCGACGACTGAGTGTCATGAAATTGCCTGCTGTATCCGGAACAACATTTGGAAACAGTTCTACTTTGAACGTACCCAGGTTTGTCTCGACGATCGCGAAACTGTCAAACGCGAGAAGCGCGGAGATGGCGGCTCCCGCGGACGCGGCGTCCGCGCTACGAAGGTCGGCTGCGATTGATTCGAGATCCGCGACTGACAGGGTTTCGCTGTTGAGTATGCCGCTGTCTTCCGGCTGGTAGGAAGTAATATCGAGGTAGTCGAACGTGTCGTCTTCACTCACATCAGCAGACAGTAGCTCCCAGACAATGGTGCTGAGGCGCATTTCCATGCTTTGTGGTGAAATTGTCTCAATGCTGCCAGAGACGCTCAGCAGATGCTGGACGCTAATTTCGCTAAGCGGTGTGACGGTCAATCCCGGCGACCGCCAATCTGCGGCTCTAGCGAGGGCTCGCAGGGTGCCATTGTTGTCCGTGGGTGCCGCGTCGACGACGCCATCGTTATCGACGTCGATATCGGTGCCGCCTGAGACAGACACCAGAACCCACTCTTCGTCATCAATATCATTCAGGCGAAGTGAAAAGGTACCGCCCGTTGTAACGTCTGATGCTTTGCTGGTGGTGGTTGACTCGATCACTTCACCGGGGTTTGTCGTACGGACGGCCGCGACATCTGCACCTGTGAGTACACCCATGCGAGCCTGAAGAAGGTCTTGAGGAAGTACAGTAACCGTGATCACTCGCCCACCCTCGAGTCCATCGTCGTCAGTGGCCGAGAATGCGAAATCCAGGTTACTGATGGTTGTTACCGCGGGTGCTGCAAAGGTCCCAAGACCGGTACCGTCGTCTGTGAGTGCGACTGATTCGCCTTCAATCTGAGACCAGATCCTCGAGGTGACAGTACCATCAGGGTCGGTCGCGGTGGCTGTGATGGTTACATCGTCGCCGGCAATGACGTATCGGACTGCTTCGATGCTGATGACCGGTCCCGCATTCGCTGCACCATCTGAGACGAACGGCTCAGTTGGCGTCGGATTGTCGCTGCTACAGGACACGAGTGTCCAGATGGTGAGGATTGCTAGCCCTGGGTATTTCATGTTGACCAAGTTCTGTTCCATTACGTCGACTCGCCACTGGCTTAGACCGCGTTCCGATCAGGTTCGTTCAGTGAGGATGCGGCAGTGTACACAATTGGTCGTGGGGAGAGGTAGCGCGAGCGGTTGCGCCGGGGAGAACGAAGAACTGGTCCGTGGAATTCGATATAGTCTGTGGCCTGAAATCCAGGCAACGTCAGAACCTTCGGTGGGACTGGGAAAGGAGTGAATGTGAGTAGATCCTGGCCGGTGGGCCTCATACCCTTGGTGGTGGCGTTATCTGGGTGCTCAACCAGACAGCCCCACGCCGAGTACGCCGGTGCGACGGCCCAGAGGCTTGTGACTCACAGTATCCACAAATTCGCGAGGATGTTGTCGGATGAGCCTTTCGAGCCAATGAGAGGCAAAAAAGTGCTACTCTAATTCCACGCTGTTCGCGACAATCTCTCTCTGCACTATGCGCACGACTAGGTACTGAAAGAACTGTAGCGCCTATATGAGATTGCATTTTTCCATGAGGATCCGGACTACATCATCGACCTGTTCTTCATGTTCCTGGGTACCGACCAGGATACGTTCGGATTCGCGATACCCATCGTGGATATCTTCGATGTGTCACAGTAGGTGACAGTCGATCTGATGGCGGTAGACATGTACCACGGGATTACCGAAGGCAAGATTTATGTCACAGAGGTCGGCACCGGGACCGTCGAAGCGCCGGATCAGGTTTTGGCGCGAGTTCGTACGGATATTGTCTCAACCCCGGTGTTCGATTTCCCGGTGAATACACTGGAGAACTAGCAGCTACTTAGCGCGGCCGATGCCGGGACTGTTTTCGTTGGCCGCACGTCTACCGGTAACAAGTGGGTGCATGACACCCGCGCCATTGGGCCATTCTCCGGGTTCAGCCCGAACACATTCCGATACGCTCTTTGCATGTGGCGTCAGGGATTCCCAGATGTCATAGGGCATGGTTCTGGCACGTGGTCCACGGGTCCAGGGCGCGCCGTATTCGACGTTGGGCAGTGCGCGAACCTGCCTGCTGAGATTGGGCGTTGCGCCATGCCAGGCGCGGTTGTCACGAAAAACACCGGCACCGGCAGGCGCACCGACCAGTGTCGAGTAACGCATCCAGGCGGGTTCATCTGACTGTGATGGTGGCGGGTTGATGGACCAGTGAGTCCCCGGTATCTGCCGGATCGGGCCGTTCTCCCAGGTCAGGTCACTCATCAGGAAATTGATCGTGATACACGGAGGTGTCATTGCGACGATGCGTCCACGAACACGATCGTCGTTCGGGTCTTCAATATCGATGCTCTGTCGCGCTGCCTGTTCGAACCGGGATTCTGGAATCTTGTAGCTGTCCCGAAGGTCTGAATGCAGTGTCTGGTACTCGACCGCCCCGGGCAGACAAAGATCCCCGCCGGAACCATTCACGCAGTAGTTTTCGCCCCCAAAAAGCCTCGTTAGAATTGGGGTTGTGTTTGGGAGGTCTATCATCGAGGCCCATGCTTCATCGTGCAGCATCTGTCGTGATGCGGATGAAGTACCGTAACTGTAGCGATGAGGCAGACGTTCTGTTTCCGTCATGTATTTTCGATTGCCGGGTCCGGGTATACTCAGGATGTCGGTGAGGACACGAGCGCAACCTTCGCGCCATTTCTGCAGAGGGTCCTGGTCCAACAGATCTGTTACGACCACAAAACCGTCACGGAAAAAGCAATGTTCGATGCGATCCAGTTCGTGGGGCAGACAAACGTCAACACCTCGAATGCCGTTGTTGGCCTTAAGTTCGGCCCGCAATCTTTCCACGTCGGGGTGGTCATAAACCCTTTCTGCCGGCGCCCGGGGATCGCTGGCGGGGAACCCCGTGATCTGGATGGACGGGTTACCCTCCGTATCCATCGTTTCGTTGACCGGGGTGTTCGCACACCAGCCGACCGAGGTGTCCTTGTAGACGGTGAAATTCTCGAATTCTGACATGGGCTGTGGTCGATTCCGGATGGTCACCGGATATCCTACCGCAGGCGGCCATTCCTGTAGAAGCTGGACGATGTTTGATGATCTAGCCGATGATCGCCTGTTGAACCGCATTCCCAAAGTCGTATTGCGCGCCCTGATGGGGTTGCTGCAGCATGATCACGGCCGTCAGATCATCTCCGGGATCAGTCCAGGACTGGGTACCAAAGGCACCCCCCCATCCAAAGGCGCCTTTGCTTCTTCGGCTGTCGGCGGTCACGGGGTCGAGTACGACGGAGACGGTGAACCCGAATCCCATCCCGTTTTGTGCGCCATAAAGCCCTTTGAACAGGTCGCCCGTCTGGTTGGCAGTCATCATCGCAATGGTGCGCGGGCTGAGCAGTCGTTCGCCAAACAGCGATCCTCCACCAGCAAACATCTGTTCAAAATGCAGAAAATCCCGGCAGGTACTGGTCAGGCCACCAGACGCGGAGAAATACTTTGTTGGCCCACGACCTTCGAGCAGTTTTTCGCGGTCCTTGATGGCAACATGCCGGTTTGTCTTGTCATCGGGGACATTGAAGTGGGTGTCGTTCATGCGTAGTGGTTCGAAGATGCGGGTTCGGATGAAGGTATCAAAATCCACACCAGAGACGATTTCGATGATCCTGGCGACGACGTCAAGACCGGTCCCGGGGCTATAGCGCCAGCGACTGCCTGGCTGAAAATCCAGTGCAACATCCCCAAGCGTCGGGATATAGGAGGCCAGCGTTGCATCCGGAGACCGGCGGTTCTTGGTGTTTTGAGTCAATGCTGAGCCAAGGCCACTGCTCATCAAACCGGATGTATGCGTCAGCAGATGATGGATCGTGATTTCTGTCGTCGCGGGAACCAGACGGTGTTCGGGTACCTCTGATCCGGGTTGTACGAAGTTCGGACTGATGTCTTTGTCGGCTGGGTCCTTTAGTACGGCGACCTGCATGTCCTTGAACTCCGGGACAAAGCGCGACACCGGATTCGAAGGGCGAATCAGACCCTCTTCGATCATCATCATGGCGGCGACACCAAGTACCGGTTTGGTCGAGGATGCCATCCGAAATAGCGCATCCTCTGGCATCGGAGTGTTGTCTCTTGTGTCCTGTTCTCCGTGTGCCTCGAAGTGAACAACACGACCGCGGCGCGCGACCGCAGTCACGGCTCCCTGAATGTTACCCTGGTCTATATGCCAGTTCATTCGGTCACCGATGTTGCGTAGGCGATCACTGCCCATGCCGACATCTTCAGGACGTGTAGAAGGAATATCAGAGATGTTGTTCATATTTGACCTTTGATGTTTGTGCGTGGAAGGCGTTCAGCCGGGCGTTGTGTCGAATTGTGGTACGTGTCCCATGACGGTAAACCAGGGCGCCTTGCTGCCACAGAAAATATGAGGGGCGTTGCTGACGTCCACGACGTCATCGAGATTGCCGACCGGCACAATCGCAAGACCGGGGAATACCAGAGGTGCTGTAGCGCCACACGATTTGCAGAAACCAATCGTGTGTTGCGTGTCGGTCAGTGTATACAGGGTCACGTTCTCCTCGCCTGCATTCCAGACGAACGTGTCCGGGTCAATGTACAGATTCGAGACGTGGGCGCTTGCCCGCGACTTCCGACATCGGCTGCAATGGCAGTGCATGATTTTGGTAGGTGGTGCCGTGATATGGAAACGGAGCGTACCGCAGAGGCAGCCGCCGTTGATCATGCCGGGAATGGTATCACCGGCGTCACTGCGCTCGGGTCGCTGGCCCCACTCCGGAGGCGCTGCTTCAAATTGGGGAAGTTCATCGCTGATCGGGTAGCCCGCGTACGCAGACGCCGCAAAAAGATGACGTTGTGGTCGGATGCCGGGATCTTCGTTCAGTAATCCCATGGGTATCGCCACCTGATTCCCTCCGGTCATAGGTACCTGGGAGCCACAGACGCTACAGAATGTCCGTTCGTGGCCGGGTGATGACGGATAGCTCTGGATCTGATCCTCTCCCGATTGCCAGCTGAAAGCGGACCGTTCAGCGATGGCCCACGACGAGAACAGCGTGCCGGTCTGCTTTCGGCACATCTGGCAGTGACAAAGATTAATCCCATTTTCGGTTGAAAACGTGACCACGAAAGACACGCCGCCGCAGAGGCAGTGCCCTGTGACCGGATCATTCATAGTGGGTCAAGACGCCTTTTGAATCAGGCAGCCTTCTAGATCAGGCCTTCTCAATCAGACAAATGCCGGGGGTCACGCCGATACGGGGTTTGATGCGGACCATTTCTCGACCGCCATAGACTTCAATAGGTGTGACATCATTTTCACCGATGCACTCGATGGTCGCTTTCAAGTCGTCCACCACGAGAAAGATCGCCATCATGGCGTCGTCACCCTGGTTTGGATCTAGGCTGACCATCTCAAGCCCGACCTCGCAGCCTTCCATCATCCAGATGGCGAAGTGGATACCTTTGTCATCCAGCTGGTCCATCGCCGGTTTGGCAAACCCATCGACAGTGTCTATCAAGCGGTCTACGGATTCGCGGGTGTTGCTGCACAGAATGACCGCTTTCATACAATTCCTCACCCCATTGTCATGGAGATGGTGACCCTCGGAAGGCGTACTCGGCGCGGCTGCCTGAAGACTGAGGTTCCCTGGGGCATAACTGGCGGGTTCGACGTCGTCGATACCGAGCTCCCAGCTGCAGACACTTCGTGTGCCATCATCGCCGGGACCTGTAAGATTGAACACGAGACTTCTGCCGATAACCACTTTGTCATCCACGACAGTGAATCCGGCTCTTCGCCAGGCATCCGGGTGATCAGCAACGGTAATGGAATTGAAACGCATGGCTGTTCCTGTTTTGAGTTTTGTTGAGGTTTTCTGAGCAGGGGCTTCCTGAGCAAAGGCTCCCTGAATTTTAAAGTCGTTGGTTGAATTCCAGCATGTTACCGCTGGGGTCATGGGTAAAGGCCTGGATGCATACGCCAGGAATGGTCTGGGATTTCGAGAGGGAAATTCCAGACGTGTCGAGTTCAGCGCGAATGACCTCCAGATTGTCCACCAGAAACGCGAAGTGCTGCTCACGGAGAGGTTTGCCCGTGTTCATACCCATCAGATGAATCTGTTGTTCGCCAACCTGCAGCCACGCACCTGGGAACCCGAGGTCCGGACGATCGAGGACATCGCATCCCAGTATGTCGACATAGAATTTTTCTGCGGTAGGGACATCATTCACGTTGATGGAGACGTGGTGGATTGCGGAGAGCTTCATAGGCATGCTTGGTGTTGGTACTTGTCAGATCACGTAAGGTTCCGGCATCGTGCGGTATTGGCTGATGACATTCAAGTAAGGCAGGCTCGGAGCCCGTGACCGAAAACAAAAGCGATAATGGTGGCGATGTTGTGCCTTTTGAGAAGGCCAAATCGCCGCACGAATATGCCAAAAAAGAGCGTCGCATGGAGACCATGAAACGGCGCTTCAAATCGGCGACGAAACAGATACTGGCCACGGGGCGCAAGGGCAAGCGCGGAAAAAAGGGTAAAAGAAAAGGTGGCAGTGGTGGTAAAGGTGGCTGGTCGCGATAGTGATGTCGAAGTCCTGAACAAAGCAGAATGGTTGGAGGTTAAGCAATGGATGTGACAGGCAAGGTGGCTGTCGTGACTGGTGCCGCGAGCGGTATTGGTCGCGCAATGGCAGAGCGATTCACTGCCCTGGGGGCAAAGCAGGTGGTGGTTGCAGATGTCACCGAAGAGGCTTTGCAGGCGGTCGCGGACAACATCGGTGCAGATGCGGTGGTCACCGACGTGTCAGATGAGGCCGATGTGAAGGCGTTGATTCGCACGGCGGAAGACAAATACGGGCAGATCGACCTGCTGTGCAACAACGCAGGTATCATGGTGAAAGGTGGGCCAGAGGTCGAAAACGATGACTGGCAGCGCATCTGGATAATCAATGTCATGGCTCATGTCTACGCGGCGCGAGCCGCACTGCCTGGGATGATTCGCCGTGGGGAGGGTTACATCCTGAACACGGCATCAGCGGCTGGCCTACTGACCCAGGTTGGATCGGCACCGTATGCCGTCACCAAACACGCGGCGGTTGGATTTGCAGAGTGGCTGGCCGTGACCTACGGGGACCGGGGACTCAAGGTTTCGGTGCTTTGCCCGCAGGCGGTCCGCACTGGGATGTCAGCGCAAGCTGAAGGCAGTGGCGCCTCGGGTGTTGCGAGTCTGGATGGCCAGATGGAGCCGGAAGAGCTGTGCGATTATGTCATTGAGGCTATTGCGAACGAGTCATTCTTGGTGTTGCCGCATCCGGAGGTGATGACCTACATGCGGCGTAAGACATCAGACTACGATCGATGGCTTCGGGGGATGCGGCGGTTGCAGGCGCAATTTGGTGATGATGAGTGGCCGATGGCTGAATAGGCGGTCGGCTGAGGGTCTCTTTAAACGACCCAGTCTTTCAAACAAGCAGGACAAAAGGGGATAGAGAGAGATGGATGAGATCGCTTTCGACAGCGCAACTGGCCTTGCCGCCAGATTGCGAGCCGGTGAATTCAGTGCGGTAGAGCTGGCGGAACATCAGATCCGCCGTATTGAGAAGTATGACGGTGATATCAACGCCGTGGTGGTGCGGGACTTTGAGCGTGGTCTTGAAGCAGCGCGGGAAGCTGACAGGCAGTTGCAGTCGAAGTCTTGGGACGGGAAACCGTTGCTCGGTGTGCCGATGACCATCAAGGAGCTCTATCACGTTGCTGGGTTGCAAACGACCTATGGTCATCCGGAACTCAAAGAGAACGTTCCCGACTGGGATGCCGATGCAGTAACAAAACATCGCGCAGCGGGTGCGGTACTGCTGGGTAAGACAAACAGTCCGGTCGATGGCGGCGACTTCCAGACCTACAACCCGGTATACGGCACGACCAACAACCCGTTTGATCCTGAGCGCACCCCAGGGGGTTCGTCAGGAGGGTCGGCGGCGTCCCTCGCGGCTGGATTTGCAGCAGTTGAAGCTGGTTCAGATATTGGTGGGTCCATTCGGAACCCGGCACATTATTCGGGAATCTATGGACATAAGCCGACCTGGGGAATCGTGCCTCAATACGGACACACAGCAACGTTGTTGCCCAATCCGCAAGCGGACCTGGTGGTCTGCGGGCCGATGGCGAGGTCCGCGGAAGACCTGCGGCTGTTTCTGGATATAACGCTGGGGCCTGAGCCTCTGGAGGCACCTGGGTGGCGTGTTGAGCTTCCGGAGGGGCGGTATGAATCGCTCTCTGATTTCAGGGTCGCGATCTGGCCCACGGATGACAATGCCCCGGTATCAGCAGAAATCAGTGACCGTATCAATGAGGTCGGTAGGGTGCTTGCATCCTGTGGTGCCATCGTCTCGGATATCGCGCGGCCTGATATAGATTTTAGAAAGAGCCATGAAGCCTATCAGAACCTGTTGCAGTCGATTATGTCCGCCGGTGTCTCACCCGAACAACGCAAGCGAAACGAAGCCCGTGCTGCATCCTTGGACCCGAATGACCTGTCTGACAGAGCAGTCCTGTCGCGCGCGATGGTGCTGAGCCATGCAGGTTGGCTTGGGGCCAACGCGAGACGTCAACGATCCCGTTATCAGTGGCGCGAATTCTTCCGTGACTGGGACATTCTCATCTGTCCTCAGATGGCGACTACGGCGTTCAAGCATGATCACTCGCCGTTTATGCAGCGCACGACCCTGGTAGACAACGTGGAGCAACCGTATTTCACACAGATTTTCTGGGCTGGCGTGGTGACATCGCCACTACTTCCCAGCACCGTATTCCCGACGGGGCTATCAGGCGAGGGACTGCCGATTGGTGTGCAGGCGGTGGGAGACGCGTACCAGGACTACAAGACGATTCGCTTTGCGGAACTGATCACGCAAGAACTGGGTGGGTTCATTGCGCCACCTGCATACGCCGACTGATAGAAGAGATTCTACGATGGCATCAGACGGACCTGTGATCACGCGTGTCGAGTTGACACGGTTCCATATCCAGCTTGAAAACCTGTTATCTGACCCCTCGGGGATGGGCATCGCCTATACACCGGGTTCTGGCCAACCCATGGAGCGGTTTGCCGTCCGCATCTACACCGACGATGGTGTGGTTGGTGAGTATGTGCCGAACAGGGCGCGTGCGCCGGTCATCGTCCCTGCGTCGACCGCACTGGCTTACGGGTTGATTGGGAAACCTGCACTGGCGCGCGAACATCATTACCAGCGTATGCGGCGTGCGACCAAACATGTGGGAGAAGTGGGGATCGGTGCGCTGGATATTGCGTTGTGGGATCTTGCCGGGAAACATCTGGGATTACCTGTCTACCAGATGCTCGGGGGGCACCGGAAGTCACTGCCTGCCTACGCAAGCACGCTGGCGGGTGATCGACAACCTGATGGTTTGTCCTCCGCTCAGGCTTATGCTGAGTTCGCCAGGCAATGTGTCGACATGGGATATCCGGGCTACAAACTGCATGGTTGGCACGAGGGTAACCCCAAAGACGAGATTTCCTTGCTGCGCGCGGTCCGTGAGGAGGTTGGGGATGATGTGGACCTGATGTACGACGCTGCCAGTAATCTCAAGACGTTTGCAGACGCGGTGCGCGTCGGGAAGGCCTGCGACGAACTCCAGTTCCTCTGGTACGAGGATCCGTTTGCGGACGGCGGGGTATCGATAAACGCACATCTTCGCCTGAAGCGCCTCGTCAACACACCGCTTCTGATTTCCGAACATGTACGTAATGCCGAAGCCACGGTGGATATGATGGTGGCCGGTGCGACCGATTTCGCGCGTGTTGATCCGGACTATGACGGTGGGATTACGGGTTCCATGAAGGTGGCGCAGACTGCTGAAACGTTGGGTATGGACTACGAGGTGCATTCGTGTGGGCCCGCGATGCGTCATGTCATGGCAGCGATGCAGAACAGCAACTACTACGAAATCAATCTGTTGCATCCGCGACTGAAGAACGCATGGCATCTACCGGTATACGCCTGTGACTACAGCGATGATCTGGACTGTATTGACGGCGATGGCACTGTGCCGGTTCCGGCGGGGCCGGGGCTTGGTGTTTCCTACGACTGGGACCAGATCGAACGGTCGAGTTTCGACACCGTTCGCATTGGATAGCTTCCTCAGGCGGGGCTCATCTCTGAGTGTAAAGAAATGTAACGATTGTCTGAGGTCTGTAATCCAGACCTAAAGTCAGCACGCGAGGAACCGTTAGGTCGGGGGAGAAAGGTGGAGGAACCCCTTGCTGATGTTTCGCTCAAAACTCCTGGTGTGTTTTGTGACCTTTATGTGCCTACCGGCGACATTCGGGCTTTTTGTGTTTCAGCACATCTCCGAACGCAAAGGTTTAGAGACGGGTCAGCAGACCATCGAGCAGGGGAGCCTGACGTTACAGGCGGCAGTTCAGAATCGTTGCTGAGGGTGTGGAAGAGATCAATCAGATCAGGATATTGCAGGCGCAGGATTGCGACCTGGTCCAGAGATACTTTTTCAGTAAGCCCGTCCCGGCAGACCAGTTGATTGAGGTGGTTGGAGTGACTTTGCCGCGCTCTACCTGTCAGACCCCGTCGAATACGATACCCGCGTTGTTGCGGGTTGAATCAGGCGCTGGCGGGAAAGGTCGCCATGCGATCGGCATCGATCTGAACGGTTCTGCCGATCAGTTCGGAACGCGTCATGTCGAGCATATCTTCCTCGTTCTGAGTCATTCCCCAGGTTCGCGTACCGTCTTCTGTTAACGCCGCGATGACCGCATGGGCAGGTGACTCGCCCTGGTACATGACGACATAGCTTTCCACGGTTGCCGTCCCGACGTGATCTGTTACTGCCCGTTTTGGCATCAGGTCAATCTCCTCCTGGCAGTCCTCGTACTGGAACGGTTTGTCGGGCGGCGTTGTGGCATACACACCAAAAGCATGTTTGGTTAAGAGACCCCCATTGGACGTCACAAAGGCCTTGTTGTCCGGATTGCTCCTGAGTAGCTTGACCATGCGAACCAGCGCATGCATGACATAGTTGTTGAGCGGGCCACCACCGAACGTCAGGCCCCCGGTAATGGTGAGGCCTCTACTGGATTGATCGATACCGAGCTCGGTCGCGGCAACTTGGACTGCACTCGGGAAACAGCTGTACAGATCCAGGTGATCAATATCACTCAGTCCAAGGTTTGCCAGTTGAAGACAACGATTCCCGGCGACGCGGATAGCCGGTGACGAATACAGGTTGTCCCGATGTGAGACCTCGGCGGTGTCGGTACCGTGGGTGGATGTCCAGGGATAGACCCACAAGGACTCGTCGATTCCCATTGATCGGGCGGTTTCGGTATCGCAGAGCACTAGTGCCGCGGCCATATCCACACTATTGTTGGCGTTCATCAGCTTTGGGTACGGGAACGTGACAGGACGGTTACCTGGTCCAATGGTGCGAATTTCCTCCGCACTGTGTTCCTTCTGAATCCATGCATCGGGATTATTGGCTGCAACCCGGCTAAAACCCGCCCAGAGTTCGCTGATGCGCGTCTGGTGCGCCACGATACTTTCGCCTCTCGCAGACCTAATGGCGTTCTCAAACAGGGCATACCAGTTAGTGGCTCCGCCCAGTCGCACAGCGCGCTCGTGTTCGTTGCTCCCGAACCCACCTTTGTTGAAGACGCGGTCCGGGTCTCCTGCCGCATTCTTCCAGTTGGGTTGGGCACCGGCTTTTCGTGCCTTGGCAGCGAGATTCCCACATTCTGCACCCGTGATGACGACAACACGCTTTGTGCCACGTTGTATTTCAAGCGCCGATTGACTGAGGGCGTACTGCACCATGTTGCCACCCAGGGTGGTGATCCCGGTCTCGACCTTTCCTGCCCCGATGTGCTCAGCGATATACGCTGCAGGGTCTTTGTATTGCCAAAGTCCGCCAATCACATGGATTGCGTCGATCTGTGGAACCAGTTCGGTAGACGTGTCCCGCACGGCAGCTTTCACTGCGTCAATCATCAGATCGAGCGGTTCCTTACCTTCGGTCCAGTCAGTGATGCGTTGCTCGATGTGAGCAATACCGACAAGAACGGGTGTAGACATCGCAGAGCTTCCTTGAGATATCAGGTGTTGAGTAGATCAACAAATGTAGCGGATAACTGCCACTGTGTTTTCTGATAGTACTTGTGTCGGAATAATTTCCACCGACACGGTATAATTTGGCATATTGGAATAGTTATTATTCCATATTTTCATTATTGGTGTATGAATAGCCTCGTTAAGGTGCCTTTGTTGTTGTTCGTCCAGTTCGTTTATTCAAGGTTCCCTGCCATGTCTATGCCTTTGCAAACTGCAAAAATCGAACGTCTCGACATTCGCCATGAGCTCCCCGAGATCAAAAAGCCCATGAAGGTCGTTCCTGGGGATGAGTCCTTGTCCGAATGGGAATTGGCCCGTCAGACCAGTAAAACCTGGTCCATGGAACAAGAATAGCGCGCGTCATTTCCCTCGGCCCCTCCGTGGACCGGGGAGCGGATTTTTACCACAGACCTCCGTTGCCAGCCATGTCCTGGCCGAGTCTATTCGCCTGGCGGCTGCGTCTACCTCCTCACCGTGGTATAACGGCCGTCGCTCTACCCACTGTCCAAGTGCTGCGTCTTCGCGTCAGGGATTCGAATGGCTGAAATCACGATTTGTTACTGTTTCAATGTCACCAAAGCCGACATTGAAGAGCGTCTTGCAGAAGGCAAGTCGCTGGATGAAATTCGTGCGGATACGGGACTCGGTTGGGGATGTGGTGGTTGTGCCCGTATAGCGGAAAAACTCTGGGGCGAGAATGGCAATCCCAACGATCCTAGCTTCTACTTTAATGCCATGGATACCGATTCAAGTTCAGGCGCTGAACACGGCACCGACTGACGGCCGCTTTTGATGCAGGTTTCCCTGTTTCCTTCCTCGACTTTTCTGTTGTACTCCCCTCAATTGATCTGGAGGTAGCAGGATAATATGGCAGGGCATGGCCCCGCGGCTGATTCGTTGACCGATGGTGGCAGCACCTGGTCTGCGCTGGGTCACCACGACTATCGACGCTATTGGCTGGGCTCACTGGCGTCTGTAGGTGGTTCACAGGCTCAGACAATCGCGCAGGGGTGGGTTGTCTACGAGCTGACTGGCAGCGCGTTGATGCTCGGTTATCTGGGGATGGCCACGGCTATTCCCTCGATCCTTATGATGCTCATAGGCGGCGTCGTCGCTGATCGATACAGCCGGCGACGAATACTCATTGTTATCTGCCTTCTGGTGACAGCTCTACTGTTGTTGCTTTGCTGGCTTGATGCGTCGGGCGAGTTGAACGCCTGGATTGTGATTGGTATCGCAGGTCTGATTTCCCTCACCACCGGGATCGAGTGGCCCACGCGACAGTCGCTGTATCCGCAACTGATTGACCGACGCAATATGGTCAGCGCGGTCGCCCTCAATTCCATGATTTGGCAGGGTACGCGCATGTCGGTTCCTGCTCTGGCGGGACTTGCGATTGCTTTCGGTGAGACCTGGATGGTGTTTTTGGGCGCTGCTGCGGGCTATCTCGCAATGGTAGCGGTGTTGCTCCGGCTGCCATCTGATCAGCAGCAGTATGTTCGATCGTTTCCTTTTGACGAATTTATGGAAGGCTTATCTTTTGTATTTAGGGAAAGGCTGTTCCTTTACTATTTCCTGTTGTCCTACGCGCTGATGCTGCTGGTGGTCAGTCACCATCAACTGATGCCGGCGTTTGCTGATTTGCTGGGATTAGACGAGCGTGGTTACGGATATCTCATGTCCGCAACAGGGGTGGGTTCTGTCCTGGGGACATTATTGGCGCCAGGGATGCGTCGTTACCTGGCGATTGGGTGGATCACTGTGGGAGGCGCGTTCGGTACGGGGATTTCGGTACTGGTATTTTGTCTGATTACTCTCTGGATTCCGGGACGTGATGGATTTTTACCAGCGATGGTGACGGTTTTTGTCGCAGCGGTCATGCAGTCGGTGTTCCTGATCAACGCGCTGAGTGTGCTGCAGTTACGAGTCCCGGATGCGTTGCGTGGTCGTGTGATGGGGCTGCATGGCATTACCTGGAACCTGATGCCGCTGGGTGCACTACTCGTAGGGTACCTGACTGATTGGGTCATTTTGCCGCTGGCCATGATGTTTGCGATTGTCGTGTTCCTGGTGATTGCGGTCATGGCAGGCACCCGATTGGTCACGCAGGAACATTGACAATGGGTCTATCAAGAATCCTGCCCCGGCGTTTGCGAGCGGAGGTCCGCTTACATCAACACAACAGGCAGAACCGGCTGGGCAGAGTCTCGCAGTCGGCACAATCCTGGTACCAGATTACCAACATCTTTCCAGAGGCGCTGTTCGAGGAATTGCGGTCGAGCCTTGCCAACTGTCCGCGGTTGACGCGCAACGAGGGGGCGTGGCGCTCGGGCTCTGCACTGGATGGTCGCAGTCTCATGGCGGGTGGAGGCGGCCTGCCGCTTCAATACCTTTCAAGCAACGCGTTTACATCGCGGATCCAGGGCGAAACAGGGCTTTCTTTGACCATGGTGCCTGAGGCCGACGTGAACAGGCTCAGTTTGCTGTTCTACTCGGGGGATCCTGACCGTGAAACTGGTGCAGTGGGTGTACCCAGACCAGATGGTTGTGGCTGGCATGTTGACGGTAATATCTATCTTGGTCAGCGATGGGCGGGCATCCTGACGTTGAAAGAGTCCACGTTTGACGATGTCAGCAAACTTGAATTGCGGCCTCATGGCACGACGACCACTATTCTCCGGCAGGGGTTGGAAAATTCACTGATCTTGTTTCAGGGAGATCACGTCAGTCATCGGGTGAGAGATCTGGTTTCGGGTGAAAAGAGGTTCGTGCTCAGTCTTCTGATGTCGGATAATCCTATTATGACCTGGAACCTTTGGCTCAGACGCTATCAACGTCGCGTGAATCGAATGTTCTACGGGTTGTGAAAGCCAGAGTGACGCCACCGGCACGAATGAGCGAGACAGGAAGAAAGTAAGGTAAGCCCATCATGAATCAACAAGAACAATATCTCTTTGACCTTAACGGCTACCTGATTGTCCGAAATGCCCTGACACCTGAGCAGGTGACGGATCTTTCGGGTCGTCTGGAGCAACAGAGAGATGAACGACGCGAAGCCATCTCGAAGGATCCCGTGGAGGAAGTGAAAGACCGGAAGGGCAGGAAGACACGTAAGGTTGGGATCGAGCACCATTTGGGCTCCGATCGAACGATTCTCGGCGCCAGCGGCACTGCGTGGTCATCGCCATCAATGCTCGAGTGGGGTGGCAGCTACATTGACCTTATTGACCTTCCAACGATCGCACCCTACCTGGAAACGCTGCTGGGTAAGAACTACCGCCTGGATCATGACTACATCAACATCATCAACCACGAGAAGCCCGGTCAGTTGTTTCTGCATGGAGGTGGTCAGGGGGCTGGCGGGGCCACCGATCTTGTGGGCCCGACGGATGGAGGTCAGTGTTACTACCGGTACTCCAATGGCCGATTTTTCAATGGGTTGGTTGCCGTCGCCTTTGAGTTGAGTGACGTGAAACCAGGTGAAGGCGGGTTCGCATGCGTTCCGGGTAGCCATAAGGTGAACGTGGAACTGCCGCAGGAATGGAAGCTCAGCAAGACGCAGGATGACATTCCAGAGTGTGTTGACCGGGTTGCGGTGAATGCAGGTGATGCGATTATTTTTACTGAGGCCTGCGCTCACGGCACGGTGCCATGGCAAGGGGCGGGAGAACGCCGAACCGTCTTCTACAAGTACTGTCCACACGCTGTCGCCTGGAGTCCAGGCTACTACAATGAGGATCATTATGATGGTCTTACCGAGTCGCAGCGTGCGATGCTGATGCCGCCTTCTGCGTTTGGGCCCAACGAGCATACAACTTCCCTTTGGAAACAGGCACGCGAGGAACAGGCTGAGCTAAAATCTCTGCGCGAGGAAGTTGAGTCTCTTCGCCAACAGATTTCCTGAGGCGAAACTGTTTCGTTGTTGACTTCAAGATGGCTGGCCCACTCACGAATGCTGAACAGATATCGGAGATCGCCTTCGGGTTTATGGCCTCGAAAGCTCTGTTCGTCGCGCTGCACCTCGACCTCTTTACATACATTGCTGAATTCAAGGGCCAGGAAGCGGGTATCGATGCCGAGGGACTGTCGACTGTCTCGGGTATCTCGATTGATCGTGTGACGACGATAATGACCACGCTGGTGACATCAGGGCTGGTCGAAGGTGATCCCCACGGCTATCGAAATTCCCCTGCCGCAGAGTCCTTCCTCGTGAAAGGTGCACGTTACGAATTCGGCGACTATCTGCGCTACCAGATTGATCGGCAGATGTTCCCATTTATGAACCAGCTTGAGGCGGTCGTGACTGATTCACTCACCGATGATCACACCGACAGTTATGCCAAGTGGATGGCCGATTCAGGGGAGGCCAGGCTCTATACCGAGTCTCAACATTCGGGATCCCTGGGCCCTGGACGGACATTGGCGCGACTGGTGGATTTGTCAGGCGCCAGACGGTTGCTCGACGTTGCGGGGGGTAGTGGTGGTTTCGCGATTCGGTTGTGTGAAGCGTGGCCGGAACTGCAGGTGACCATTCTTGATTTTCCCAACGTGGTTCAGCTGGCAGTAGAGAAGACGGCACACCTTTCAGACAGGATCGACGTGCTGGGCGGCGATGCATTGGTAACAGAATGGCCAGGACCGGTTGATGCCGTGTTGATGAGTTATCTGTGGAGTGGTGTTCCGGGCAAAGCTATCGCCGAACTTGCTGAGAAAGCTTTTGACGTCATTGAGCCTGGAGGTCAGATTATTGTTCATGACTTCATGGTCGATGATGATCGTCAGGGGCCCAGGCTGGCGGCACTTTGGCAGCTGCAGCACCTTGCGTTTACGCCGGATGCAGTGTCGTTGACACCGGAGACGGTCATGAACTGTCTGACGTCCGCCGGATTCATTGATCTTCATGAAGAAGTGCTGATAGCGGGTATGACGCGCGCGATCTGGGGAAGAAAGCCTGAAACGGACTGATTCGACAGTCTGCAGGTTCGTAGATAACAGGTCGGAGTGCTACTGTCTGCCTGAGATTCCCGGAGCGGAGTAACCGCTCCTGCCATTGGTCACACGATAGGATCAGGCGTGGTGACATCAGGTTCTGTTGACAGATGTGATCGAAAACCTGCGTGGTATCGGGCGTGTGTTGCAGGCTGGGCTGATGATGTCCGCCTCGCGGCTATGCCGTCTTTGGGATGTCGCCGCAGCTGATTGCAGTCGCCAGAGGTGGCTATTACAACCGATCTGACTCTATGATGGCGGCTCGCTATTACCGATGTTGTTGAGGAGTTCTATGTCTATTGGAATCATTGCCAAGTTGAAGTGTGCGGAAGGAAAAAATGCTGAATTTGAGGCTGGCTTCAAGGAAATGCAGAAGGCAGTGAGTGAAAACGAGCCTGGTTGTGAGTTCTATCTGCTGCACAAGTCCCGTTCAGAGGACATTGTGTATTACGTGATGGAACAGTACAGCGACGAGGAAGCGCTGTCGGCCCACGGTAAGTCGAATGCTTTCAAAGCCGCTGGTGCGAAACTTGGTCCCTATTCTGGCGGTAAGGCCGAGATTGAGCTAATGGATCTTGTAAGCTAGTTTCCCGTGTTGACGCGATCGACGAAGCCGCTGACCGGTCTATCCGTCCTATTGCTGGGATCGGCAGCGGTTACGCGCATGGCAGGGATGTGGCTCGTCTCTTGCGGTGCACGTGTGGTGCATCGGAGTCGACCTGATGACGAGAACGACGTTGTTGCGACCTACATCGCGCAGGGCGTTCAGGATTTTGATCCTGCAGATCGTTTTGACGCGGTCATATTGACCCCGGACTTTGCGGATGAGCTGGATGACATTGCGGTCTGCGTCGAAACAGCAGATCGTATCGAGATCACGTCGCCGTATGCGGAATCGGGCGACTTCAAGCGTTCCGCGATCACCGATATGCAATTGTGGGCGCGGTCAGGGCTTGGATACCTGACGCGGCACATGGATGCGTCAGGTGAAATGACCTCAATTGCGATCCCGCGCAACCGTCAGGCGAGCATTCTCGGAGGCGCATTGGCCGCGCTGGCGGTTGTCACACAACAACTATCCGGGGTGGACGAAACATTGCGGAAACCCGCACATGTCCACATCGACCTGCTTGAGCTGTTGGCGATGCTCCCGATGCAGCCTGTAGGGTTCGCTCAACTGGATCAACGGATCATGGGTGCGCCCTCGTCAGCAACATTTCGAATGCCAGGTGGAACGGTCAGTACCAGCAACGGGCTAGCGTATGTCAGGCCGGTTGAACCGGCTCACTGGTCGAAACTGCTCCATCTCATTGGTGTAAGAGCTAATTTGGCGGATGCCGTCGCTAACGATCTGTCATTGGTGCGATCGAATGTTGATGAAATCGATCGGGAAGTTCGAAGTTGGGCAGCGTCGCTGACTTCAGAGGAAGTCTCAGATATCTGTCAGGACGAACACATTCCCGTGGCGCCCGTTTATACGCCCCGGCAGGTTGCCGGTGATGAACATATGAATGCGCGCGATTTTTTCGTCGATGGCCGGGTTGGTGTGCCATGGCTGGCGTCCCTGGATGAGTCGGCTGCGAAGAAGGCTCAGCGCAGGACGGGGGTCAGACCTGACGAAGGGTTGCCGCTTGCAGGGCTCAGGGTGCTGGATTTGAGCTGGGCCTGGGCGGGCCCGTATGCCACGACGTTGCTCAGTGATCTGGGTGCTGAAGTCATCAATGTTGAGTGGCATCCGCGGGCGAGCAATCTCAGGCGGAACCCACCGTTCGCCGGAGGTGATCATTCATCCAACAATACGGCTGCCTGGTGGAGTGCGAATCAACGGGGAAAGTTCTCTATTGGCATCAATATGAAGTCTGATGAGGGGCGTCGGATCGTACGCGAACTTGCGGCGCAGTCTGACGTGGTTGTGGAAAACTTTGCACCTGGCGTTGTTGACAGACTGGGTGTGGGGTACGACGCGCTGCGAGAATTTAATCCAGAGTTGGTCTACGTCTCATTGTCCGCCTTTGGACAGGTTGGTCCTCGGTCACACTATATTGGCTACGGGACTCAGGTCTATGCGGCGGCTGGCGTAGGGTACGCGACCAGTCTGGACGGAGAAACCGCTTCACAGATGTTTATTCCCTACCCTGATCCGGTATCGGGATTGTGTGGTTCGCTCGCTATTGCATCCTACATCTGGAAAGCCAGATCTGAGCGTTGTACTGCACGGGTGGACGTGTCTGAGCTTGAGACGGTTGCGTTGGTGGGCCTGGAACCGTTGCTTGAAGGTCTGGATACGACCCGCGAAGTCTGCCTGCCGGAATACCTCGTGGTTGAGAGTCGCGGTGGTGAACCGCTGGCCCTGTTTGCGATGGACGAACACGAATGGCGTGCGATGCTTCAGTTCCTGTCGACCGATGACCCGTCAAGTACTCAGAAAGAGGATGTAGTAGAGGCAATCGCCCGGAATGTCGCTGGGCTGGACAAGGACGATGCATTGTCACGCCTGGGTGATGCGGGTTTTGCCGTGACCTGGGTGAGGCCCAGTGCCCACGTATTGATGGATGACTACCTGACTCAGACAGGCCTCTGGGAACAGGATCGTTCACCAGAGGTCGTGAATAGCCGTATCGATATTGCCGGTAGCCTATGGAAGCTCGGCAGTCAACGTACCGGCATATGGCGAGGGTCACCGCGTCTGTTCGGCGATACTGCGTCTATCCTGGCGGGTTTGCTCGGGTATTCGGATGCCGATATTGAAGCGTTGAATGCGGCCGGAGCGATTGCTGTCGACTCACCAGAATAGTGCTCGCTTCCCCGCAGCGGTTCTGGCTGGGTTATGATGACGGCCGGACAATTTGGCAAGAACACACCAAAGAGAAACCTATGGCTGAAGATCTCACGTCATTTCGTACCCAGGTTCAGGCCTGGCTTTCTGAACATTTTCCGTCGTCACTAAAGTCTAACGCGGCGGGCATTATGGAAGCTGCTTTCAGCGAAAACGGTTTGTCTGCAGATGCTGAACAATGGCGGCAAAGCCTGGCGGATGCCGGATATGGTGCGCCAACGTGGCCGAAGGAGTATGGCGGTGCGGGATTGTCCGATAGTCAGGCAGCGGTCTTGTCGGGAGAGATGGCGAACGTTGGTGCTTTCAATCCGATACCAGGTCTCGCAGGAATGGGTGTGACCATGGTTGGTCCCACCGTACTTGAGTACGGCAGTGAGGATCAGAAACTGAGGCACCTTCCGGGAATCGCGTCGGGAACGGTCCGATGGTGTCTGGGACTCTCGGAACCCAATGCAGGATCAGATCTTGCCTCTCTGACGACAAAGGCACAGGACGATGGTGACACCTGGATCGTCAACGGCCAGAAGATCTGGACTTCAGGTGCTGATCGATCACAGTGGTGCGGCGCGCTGGTTCGCACAGATGCGTCCGCGAAAAAAAGAGACGGCATCAGTTTCCTGATGTTGAAGATGGATCAGCCAGGCGTGCGTACCAGACCCATCAAGCTGATAGGCGGCGCTTCCCCATTCTGCGAGACGTTCTTCGATGATGCACGAGCTGAAAAAGATGACCTGCTGGGTCCTTTGAACAATGGCTGGAGTGTGGTGAAGCGTCTGCTGCAACACGAACGTCAGAGTCAGACAGGGGCTGGTGCGCCGAGTGGCAGTGGCAGCGCCGCGCTGTCCATTCAGGACCTGGCGAAGAAATATGTTGGAACCACCGAGAGCGGCGAATTGGCAGATGCCGATCTGCGATCCCGTCTGACATCCCATCTCATGGCGACGAAGGCGCATGCCATGACCGGCAGCCGAATTCGTGAAGAAGCCAGGGGCAAAGTGGAGGTATCTGCTGCTGCCTCGATTCTGAAGAACTCAGCGACCATTGTGGCGCAGGTTCGCTCTGAACTGACGATTGAGATGATGGGGAACCAGGGGCTTGGCTGGGAAGGTGATGATTTCACGCCGGAGGAACTTGCGACCGTGCGCGGATGGCTTTCGGGAAAGGCGATTTCCATCTATGGCGGTTCTTTCGAGGTTCAGAAAAACATCATTTCAAAAAATATACTCGGTCTCCCTGAGACAACTCAAAAGGGTTAAAGCAGATGGCCGCACTCACCGAAGAGCAAACGCTGATAAGGGATCAGGCCCGTGCCTGGGTCACTGAGCAGTCCCCCGTCAGGAAATTCCGCCAGATGCGCGATGAAAAGGCGCCGCTGTCTTTTCACGCTGATGATTGGCAGGCGATGATTGATATGGGTTGGACTGGGATCCTGGTCCCGGAGAAATACGGCGGATCAGAGCTGGGATATCTGACGCTCGGTATCGTGCTCGAAGAAACCGGCAGACAGTTGACGGCATCTCCGCTACTGGCATCTGCGGGAATCGGTGCGGCCGCGCTTCTCGTTGCGGGTTCTGATGAACAAAAGCAACGGATTCTTCCCGGCGTGGTAGATGGCAGTAATGTTGTAACGCTGGCAGTTGAGGAGGGCCCGAGGCACGATCCGCGTCAATTGAGCCTGGCCGCGATGAGCCGTGATGATGGCTTGTCGCTTGTCGGTGAGAAGACCATGGTACACGAGGCAATGGCGGCGACACATTTTGTGGTTGCGGTTCGAACATCGGGGCACGCTGGGGATGAGAATGGAATGACACTGGTTCTTGTTGACGCCGAATCGGAAGGGTTGACGCTCTCTCCCCTCAGTACGGTCGACAGTAGAGGCTACGCCAGCCTCTCCTTTTCTGATGTCAAGGTCAGCGAGGAGCAGATCCTTGGATCAGTTAACAGTGCTTACGTGCACCTGGAACAGATTCTTGATCGCGCTCGAGCCGCTACTGCAGCTGAGATGATGGGTACGGCAGCGCAAGCGTTTGATATGACACTTGAGTACCTGAAGACACGAGTCCAGTTTGGTCAGGTGATTGGTTCGTTCCAGGCCCTGGGCCATAGAGCCGCTGACCTGTTCACAGAAATGGAGCTTACGCGATCCTGCATGGAAGGTGCTCTGCAGGCGATTGACGCTGGCCGTGAAGATGTGCCGGAGCTGTGCTCTTTGTCAAAAACACGAACAGGTGAGTTCATTCACCATATGTCCAATGAGTTGATTCAGATTCACGGAGGAATCGGCATGACAGATGAGTTCGACGCGGGACTCTATCTCAAGCGTGCACGACCATTGGAAGCTGCCTGGGGTAATCAGGCATTTCACCGCGATCGGTATGCACGACTCCTAGGGTTCTAAGAATCCCAAAATCGTGTCAGCGGGAATTTTGGACGCAACCGCGATGAGGCCGATAGCAATAACCGTGTAGCGGCTGATGGAGTCTTTGATCGCAAATACGACGGGGTCGTCATTCATTTCGTTGCGATGAGCGAGCAACCAGGGCGCACATCAGATAGGGCGTCTCGTAGGGTGACTGGATGATGTCGCTGTTCAGGTACAGCGCAAAGACAAGGACCGACAGGTAACCACTGGTAGGCCCCACGATCGATATTAGTTCGATATCGTCGAGCCTGTAACCACGACCTTTGGCCGTCGATGTGGTGCTTGTTGCCTGCAACTCTGACATTTCTGTGTAGCGTTTCACCAAAGCTAGGCTCAGGAAAATGAACATCGAGAGTGCCAACAGCCAGTGCGATAGAATCACGTTGATACATGCGGCGCCTGCGACGATACGGGTGGTATACAAACCTGCAAGCAGAATGACATCTACAATCGCCTTCGACTTGAGCACAAAGGAATACAAGGTTGTTGCCACGAGTGCGCCGCCAGGACCAGCGCGAATTGCCATGTCAGCTGCGAAGTGATGGCGATGGCGGCGGCAAGTAACACGGGAATTGCCGCAATCCCACGTGAAACTGACAGTGATTCTCGGGCAAAGGGTCGTTCCCGCTTTGTGCGATGCTGCCGGTCTGCCGATAGATTCAGGAGATCGTGAGCAGGTAGACGCTGGATGCGCAAAGCCCGAACGCAAGGGAGGCCAAAACGGAACTGATCAGTGAATTCATTTCAGTAAAGAGGTGCGCTGTCAGGAGTGGCACGAATATTAAGGCATTTTTTTCCAATTGATGGGGTCGGCACGCACTGACGAGTTCGGTAAGGTGTCTTCTCTTTCCCTCATAGAAGCTCGTCTCGACTTTCTCGGTTGGAATTCTGTCGGGAGACTGAGTCTGGGAAGTCAACGAACACAGCAGAGTCCGCAGCCTTCCAGATAGGGAGGTCTGCTTTACTATCGCCAGCATAGGTATAGCTGTCGAGTTCCCTCGACAAACGTTCGGCCTTTCAGCTGCCTTTCAGTTTGATGCTTTCGGAACTACCGGGAACGTTGTCAAAAATTTCCAGGCGATCCGCGATCTGAGTGGCGATGGAGTGATGGCTTGCAGTTGCCAGCCACACTGGTTGACCCAGTGATTTCTGTTCCTCTAGGTATTCGAGGAGATCGCTGCGGTATGGCAGGGCGCTGACGTCCAGTGTGACGCGTCTGGAAATCTGGTACTTCATCCACGCGCGTTCTCAAATCAACCAGAAGGGGACCATGAACACGTAGAGCAAATTCTGCTTGATCAGCGCCAACAAGGACTCTAACAGCATATCGGTACGTATCGGGGTGCCGTCCAGGTCTGTGACGATGGTCCGTTGTGAATTACTCATTCTGTTCCTGGTTGACGCAGGGGATTTGCGGAATGATCAGCCATCATAGGGCAGGTCGATTATGGGGGCTGGCCGTATTATAGTCACAGCCCCGTATACTGATACGTCCGTTCGACGTATCGGTTTGTAAAATGAAACAGGTGACCAAAGAGCGGTAAAGGAGCGACGATGAATGCTGTAAAAGACATGCTGCGAGCAGGCCAAACTGCTGTGGGGACTTCGCCGTCTCCTGACCAGGAAATTGGTTTCCTGGCGGATTCAGGATTGGACTTTCTGCTATTCGATACACAACATTCACCGGTTGATATCAAGGCTCTGGGTCCATCTTTGGCCTCGATGCGCAGACGAAAAGCGACGCCAATCGTGCGTGTCGGTGAGAACGTCGCAGATCAGGTTTGCTATGCGCTTGATATCGGCGCCAAGGGAATCATCGTGCCAATGGTCAATACCGCCGAGGAAGCCGCCAGGATGGTGAGCTACTGCAAGTATCCATTTGATGGAGTACGTAGTTCTGCAGGTATGCGCGGTGAATGGGGCGAGTTCTCGAACTATCGAGAATACATGGACGCAGTGAATGAACAGGTTCTTGTTATCCCTATGGTTGAGACCGTTGAGGCTATGGATAACCTCGCCGATATTCTCGCGGTCCCTGGGATCGATGTGTTGCTGATTGGTCCCTCGGATCTTTCGATCAACCTTGGTGTGCCACTCGACTATACCAATCCCAAGTACCACGAAGCGCTTGACAAGGTGTGCGCAGCCTGCAAGAAAGCAAACGTGGCTCCAGGTATGTTTTTTGTGCCTCCTGGTATATCACCGGCAGAACTCATTGAAAAAGGCTTCCAGTTCTTTACGCTGCCGTGGCAGGGTTGGGCAGCGGAAGGTATCAAGGCAGGTATCGGTGGTATCAAGTAGTTGATATCACTGACTGATGGATAACGTACAGCGATCTGCCGAATCCGAGGTGTTGGCGAGGCAGGTCGCTGATCACATCAGGACCTATAGCGACACCTTTGGGGAGGCGTTCCATAGGGGGGATCCGTCATTGCTGAGACCATTTTGCCATGTGCCGTTAGTCAGTCTGGGCCGTGGTCGCGTATTCACCGTTTCAACAATCGAAGAAAGTGACGAACGCTGGCGGCGTGCACATGCATCTTTACCAAAAGATTACCAAAACAGTGTGCTGCATGCTGTCGATGTGATGATGACAGACAAGAGGACGGCGTTGTCACAGTTGACTGTGGTCGGTTCAACCAAAACGGTGAAGAATACCACCGCTTTTACGCGTCCTATGTCACGATACTCACCGATATGGGATGGCGCATAACAACATGGATCGGTCATGATGAAGCCGAGCCTGCGTACACAGTTCTTTGAAGGTTCACGCCGAGAGAGGTCGCCATGTTGACAGAAGCTGATCTTCTTTCGGCGCTGCCCGATACCACCTCTACATTGCGTCTCGATGGGCTCATGGAGTCTGTTGAGATCGTTCGCGATCGATTTGGCGTGCCGCATATCAGGGCGCGAAACGAACACGATGCCTTCTTTGCCCAGGGCTTTGCGACAGCGCAGGATCGATTGTGGCACATGGACTATGACCGCCAACGTGCGTTGGGCCGATGGGCGTCGTGGGTTGGTCCGAGTGGCCTTATAGAAGACCGTCTCATGCGTACCATGGGGCTCGAAGCTGCCGCTCTGGCAGACCTGTCAGTCAGTAGTGAGGACGCGACGGCAATGATCACCGCGTATTGCTCGGGGGTCAACGCGTTCATCAGTTCAACAGCCACCTTGCCCGTGGAGTACCAGCTACTGGGTGTTGGACCAGATCCCTGGGAACCGTGGCATTGCCTGGCTGTATACAAAGTTCGCAATATGCTGATGGGGTCCTATGAAGGAAAGTTGTGGCGTGCGCGTTTGACGCAGATATTGGGTGCAGAGCGATCTGCCGCGTTGTTCAAGGGATACCCGGACGACAGCCTGGTGTCGACGCCACCCCTTCAGACCTATGGTGGCTTGGCACCTGATGTGCTTGGCAGTTTCGCGAGAGCTGCCGAGGCGCTCGGACAACTGGGAGAAATGGATGCCGGTAGCAATGCGTGGGTGATCTCTGGTGAGAGAACTGCGTCGGGGTTGCCCCTGGTCGCAGGTGACTCACACCGTGCGCTGGACACGCCCAGTGTCTACTACCAGAACCACGTGTCCTGTCCTTCGTTCCGATGTAGCGGTTTTTCCGTACCTGGCGTGCCGGGCATGCCACATTTTAGCCATACGGACTACGCGGCGTGGGGAATGACACATGGGATGGCAGACTATCAGGACCTCTATATCGAGAGATTCCGAACCGAAGTCCGGCAGCTGCAGTATGCCCGTGGTGAGGATTGGTTGGCGGCTGATGTGCGCGACGAACACATCGAAGTCCGTGGCGACGTCGACGAAACCATACCGGTGGTCGAAACACGACATGGTCCGATCGTGGCGGGGGATCCATCGAAAGGGTATGGCCTGGCGTTTCGACATACAGGAACGGAGTCGGGTACACCGTGGATCAATACGGTTTACGATCTGCTGCATGCGAAAAATGCTGACGAGGTGGAAGAGGCGGTTGCGGACTGGACAGAGCCGGTGAACAACTTTGTTTACGCAGACGTCCACGGAGAGTATGGGTACCGATATCGGGGTCGCATTCCGATTCGACACAACGACAATGCCTGGACGCCCGTCGCAGGTTGGGAAGATGACTATGAATGGCAGGGAGAAATACCCTTTGATGAGTTGCCTGCAATACGCAATCCCGAATCAGGTTTTGTCGTGACCTGTAATAATGCGCCGACCACGGCAGATTACCCGCACTACATCAGTACATCGTTTGCACCCGACTGGCGTGCCCGACGGGTCACGACACGTATCGAAGAGATCGCGCCTGGCAGTGCTGGTGTATCTGAAATGGCATCGATCCACGCAGACCGACTGTCGCTGCCATCGCTGCTGTTTACGCAACGACTGAGTGTTGTTACACCGGTCACGATTGCAGAGAAGGTCGCCTGCGAGCTGCTCATGGCTTGGAATGGGGAAATGGACCGCGATCTGGCAGCCCCCACGATCTACAGCGCCTGGCGCCTGGCGGTCTTTGCCGAACTGATCCAGGTCGCTTTTGGGGAACTGGCCGATGAAACCCGCGGGACCGCATTAGGCGTCGGTAAGGGTGCAGCCGCCCACGCAGGAGGTGTATTCAGTCGTGGGCTCAAGGCGCTTGAGAATGACGATATATCTGTACTTCGGTCGGGTGACGACTGGTCTACTGTGATGTCGCGTACGTTCACAGTCGCGATAGGATCACTTGTTGATGGGATGGGGCAGGATCCAACGACCTGGCTCTGGGGCGAAGTCCACCGGACAAAACCAAGACACCCCCTGTCAAAAGCGTTTCCTGATGATGCTACGAAGCTGGACCCACCCTCGATGCGGGTTCATGGGGACGCTGACACCCCGTTGGCGGGGGCCTATTCACAGGTTGACCGTTATACCTCCGTGCTGATGTCCGTGAATCGTTATATCCACGATCCGGCTGACTGGCGGCGATCCCGCTGGATCGTGCCACTCGGCGCATCAGGTCATCCGGGTAGTCGTCATTACGCTGATCAGGCCACGTTGTGGGCCGATGTTGAGACGATTCCTCAGCTGTGGGAGTGGGAGGACATTGTTGCCGATGCCGAAGCGCAGCAACTGCTGACGCCTGGATAGGTTATCCCTGGTAGCCCCGGGAGATTTACGTTTCGAAATCGTAGGCAAGGCCCACGTCTTTACGCCACCTGTCCAATGCAGCCATATTGCCCGGTGTGTCATCCCAGGTCATTGCGTCAACTTCGCGACTGCCGCGAGTCACCGCTTCGGCAAACACGTCTGCCTCCAGTGCATAGATACCACGGTCGAGGGGTATCAGTTTTTCCTCCGTCGACTGGCCCGATCGAAAAATTGACAGTTTTGTGTCTCCGGCCTGTCGACCATTACCACCCCATGGAGAATGAACTGTGATGGATCCCCTGGAGCCGAAAACCGTTGCCTGATTCCGCAAAGCGACCTGGACGGCGGTCGATATCTGAGCGGCAAGGCCGCCTTCAAACATCAGCGAGGCAGCGGCCCACTCATCGATGCCACGATCCGGAACAATCTGCGCGACACCTTTAACGTCAACTGGGTTTGCGAAGCTCTGGTTGTTTGCCATTCCCGCAACCAGTCTGGAAAGGGACATGGGATAACAACCCACGTCCAGGATGCCCCCGCCTGCAAGCGTCTTGTCGGTGACCCTGAGATTGAAGTTGGGACCTGCGTTAAAGCCATGTTTGGCGTCGATAAACCGAACCTCTCCGATTTCGCCGGAGGTGATGATATCGCGCAGCATGGCCATCTGTGGATGGGCACGATACATGAACGCCTCCATGAACGTGATGGTGTTCGTTTTCGCTGCGTTGATAACCGCCTCGGCGTTGGTGAGATTCACGGTCACCGGTTTCTCGCAGAGAATGTGTTTTCCCGCACTGGCGGCCTTGATTGCCCAGTCAGCGTGATGGTTGTGGGGTGTGGACAGATAGATGGCGTCAACGTCCGGGTCTGCGATGAGTGCGTCGTATCCCGCATGGTGTTGCGGTATATCGAACGCCTTCGCGAACTGTTCTGCATCGTCACCGTTGCGTGCCGCGACGGCAACAACATGGCCAGAATCAGTCTGTTGCAGACCGGCGGCAAATGCGCGAGCAATAGCGCCTGCGGCAAGGAGTCCCCAACGTAATGCCATGACCAACAGTTCCCATAAGTTTGTGCCTGATCGATTACGTTATCGTGTCTGCCCGGACAGGTGAAGTGTTTCCCTGCCTATGACGGTTAGAAGATGGGTGATGCTAGTCGGATGGGCCGGCCACCGTAACCCGGTATTTGTCTCGAATACTGGTATAGAAGCGATCCTTGGTGTTTTCGACCTGAGACAGGCGCCAATCGGTTAGTACCTGATCCCTGATGCTCGTGAGGGCAGGAAGGTGTTTTGGAACATAGTGCTGAAGCTCAACGATGTGAGCACCGTAAGGTGACGGTATCGGACCGACGACGGTACCGATTGAGGCCGTGGTGATACTGTCCTCCAATGCCAGCGCGAAGTCATCGCCAAAGACCCGTGCGAGTCGTGGTAGCGATGCTTCGAAGTCGTGGCCTTCATGGAACGTGTCACCCATGAGTTCCCGCTGATCCGTGGGGATCGCGATGAGTGTACTGATCTCACGTTCTGCATCTGCGAGCGCTGCTGCTCCGCGACGATCACTTGAGAAATAGTGATGCCGGAACATGACAACGGCGGGTATCTCATACCGATCCAGATTTGACTCGAAATATGGGATGAGGGTCTCATCCGAGGGCTCCGCCATGGATGCGACATCACTTTCGAAGTTCTCAATCTTCTGTGCCAGCCGTCGTCGCACCACAGAATCGTTCTCAATCAGGCCCCGGGTAATCGCCTCCCTTGCAAGCACTTCCTCTCGGATGCGAAGGTCGATGATACGCTGCAGTTCATCCTTTGATGGCGGTCGACGCCATTGGGATTCCCACATCGTACTCATGCGCTGAACTTCCGCCTGGCTGATCACAATATCGTTCTGACTGTCTGTGGACAGCCAGAAGACCAGAAATACCAGCAGTCCGGCAAACAGGAAATGATATAGGGGTTCTTTCAAGATGACAGCGACATGGTTGTGCTCAGGGATGTCTTGGTCTTTCGACTTCGTACCAGATGGGTGATGTGAACGCCCGTTCCTGGATTGTGGCCGGTACTCCCTCGGGGATGGCCTTGCCGACGGCAATCGCATCGTAGACCTGCCACCGCGGTGTCGGAATTTCAAGGACCCTGGCGTAGTAGAAGGCGGGGTGCTCGAGGTCGAAATCCGGATCCTGCCACCGAACCGATAGCGTGGCTGCACCGATGCTGTTGTCCCAGGTTCCGGTTTCAGGGTTCACAGAATTGCCCACAGGATTAACGGCACCTTCTGCTCTGACCTGGCGTCCCGCGGACAGTGCGACATTGTAGATCCGTTCTACACTGCGTCCGTTCTCAATGGTTCCCTTGATCACCTGGATTCGATCCAGTGATCCACTGTTCGGGTCCATCACAGCGGTGATCAACAGAACAGGTGCTGCGTCCGATCCGGTCTGTCGATCCCTGGTGAGGGAACTACCCATCGTGACGCCATGGTCATACGCTTCCTGTATCCAGTTTTTTCGAGTGAGAATTTCCTCATCGTAATTCCAGCCAGCGAACAGGCGAACCGATATTCGGGGTCCGGTGGTGGCGTAGGTCTCTCGACGTCGCATGGCATCAAACAGCGCATTGCGGTTGTTTCCTGTCGCCCAGATCGCTGTCAGACCACCCGCGCTGCCGCCCATGCTACTGCCAGGGCGGATGGCGCGTGCGGCTGCAGGTTCGGGGTCATGGCTGACCCGGTTTTCCCCTGGCCCGGTCAGTGCGCGGTGATAGTCTGTGGCGCCGATGAGGCCAAACTGGAAAGGGTTGAAGAAACCCCATGCTTCGAACTCAAGCCCTCGTTTGTAGGCGTCGCGCACATAGCTGCCTACCAGGCGTCCTTCCTCCTGCGAGCCGAACAGGGCACGGCGCAACTCGAAGCCGGCAAAGTTATCGTTCGGTGAAAGCACGGGATGTGTCTCGGAGGTTCCCTTCTGCTGGGTGACCTCAACCAGGGGCTCATTCCAGGTTCGACGTGCTGCATAGTGCTCGGTGATCGGTTTGCCCCACGAATCCTGGGGTGCAAACATAAGGCCATCACTTATGTTCGTGTTGTGTGGGATTGCAATGGCATCAACGCCTCGCGCACGGTGAAATTCCAGGTAGTCCCAGAGCCGTTCCGGATGGGTGGAATCGATACTTGAAAAGGGATACGGCAGGTCGACAGTATCTTCGAAGATGACGACCCGATGCATATTCCCCACGGGTCGATTGGGTAACCGCTGTACTTCCGCGGTCCATTCGTAGGCAGCGAACGTGGTGAAACGTCCGGGCTTGTAGTGATCGTCTGCGGCCTTGACCAGGAGTTGCCAGGTACTTTCCGATCGTTCCGGGACATCGAGCCCCTCTATCGGGGTCTCATGTGTTGCCCTAGCGGGTTTCAGAACCTCCAGGAATGCGCCGAATCGAGCGCGTGGGTCTGCCGACGTGATCATCTTGCCGATGTCCGAATCGTGGTAGGGACTGTCCGGCTGTGCGACATGCCAGAGGGCACCCGGGTAACGCATGTGCTCGGTGACCGCCATGAAGTCCAGGGGTGCGAAGACCTTGATGGTGCGGCCGTCGTTGGTGGTGATGGAACCTCCTCGCGCATAGCGGTACGCATCGTCAGGGGTACGCGAAGTGCCAAAGAACGCGAACGCGTCGTTCGAATACCGGGTGTGAAGGTGAAGATCGCCAAAGTACACCTGTGTTGGCGCGGCTTGAACGGATGCCGTCGGCATCAGAACGTAAAGTACGATCAGTACATATCGTGTCATACGGCTGACTCTGGTTTGCTCAGGTACCTTCGCGTGCGGTTTCTTCCAGTTGATGGATCTCTTCGAGGAGGGCGTTCATTGCGCTGATGGCTGTCTCGTACTTTTTATCCTCTTCCGGATCTGCCCCTACTTCGTAATCTCCGGGTGGCTCTAGATAGGGATCTTTCTTCAGCTTTTCGAATTGAACCATTAATTCGCTATGGCGACGTCGTTGCTTTAGCGTCATTCTCCACATGGCGCGCCCTCAAGTCCTTTGTTGGTACTGGTGCATTATAGCGGTGGTACGACGGCAGGTCGCACTTCTTCGTTTATACTCCAGGAACATTGAACGAGGAGCCAATATGTCGTCAGTCTGGGAGGACAATCCACCTGCAGATGAGTCCGCGATCCGCCGGTTGGCGGTATCCGCAGATTTTGAGCTGCCTGATGCCTACCTGCAGCTGCTGCGTGAAACCAATGGCACCCGTGGCCCGGTTGCGTTGGGACAGGGACTGATTCATATCTATAGCACCGACGAACTCGATGGGGGCCTTTCATCTGCAATTGCGCTTGATGGCTTCTTTGTATTTGGTACTGACGGTGCAGGTACTGCGTTTGCCATCAGGATGGGCATGATGGATGTAGTCATGGTTACTACGACAGCGATCATCACCGTCGTCGCTCCCGGGTTTGAGGAGTTCCGCGTGCTGCTTGAACGTGCGTGAGAGGCGTTCCCTCGGGTGTCACGACACTTGATGACGAAAGTAACTATTGGTTGCGGCTAGACCCTCGTCGAAGTCAATCCTGGGTTCCCAGCCTAGGCTTGTTCTTGCGATCGTGATATCAGATTGACGTCGTTCTGGGTCGTCTTGCGGGAGTGGTGAGAACTGAATCCCGCTGCGCGAACCTGTCAGCCGTAGGATCGCTTCTGCGAGTTCAAGCATGGTGAACTCGCCCGGATTTCCGATGTTGATGGGGCCAGTGACGTCAGCGGGCGGACCCATCATTGCCAGGAATGCATCGATCAGATCATCTACAAAGCAGAAACTACGTGTCTGTGTGCCGTCGCCGTATATCGTAATGTCCTCGTTGCGGAGCGCTTGCATGATGAAGTTGCTGACAATCCTTCCGTCGTTCGGATGCCTCCGGGGTCCTTAGGTATTGAAGATTCTTGCGGCTTTGATATTGAGGCCATGTTGGCGATGGTAGTCAAAAAACAATGTCTCGGTACAGCGCTTGCCTTCGTCATAACAAGCGCGTACGCCGATCGGGTTCACATGTCCCCAGTAGTCTTCTGTTTGTGGATGAATCTTCGGGTCGCCATAGACTTCTGACGTCGACGCCTGAAATATCGTCTCACCGACTCGCTTGGCAGGGCCAAGGACATTGATCGCGCCGTGGACACTTGTCTTGGTGGTCTGTACAGGATTGTGCTGGTAGTGAACAGGAGATGCGGGACCGGCGAGATTGTAGATCTGATCCACTTCTATCTAGAGAGGGAAGGTGACCTCATGGCGCATGAGTTCGAAGTTAGGATTCTGAGGAAGGTGACGGATGTTGTTCTTGGAACCGGTAAAGAGGTTGTCCACACAGAGCACGTCATCGCCAAGCTCAATGAGGCGATCGCAAAGATGAGACACGAGAAAACCCGAGCCCCCGGTTGCCAGAATCCTATTCAATGTCCAGTGCCTCAAGGTGTGTCTGTGATTGATCAGATCCCATTCCGGGTTCGGGTATCGTAGTAGCGTAACCATGGCGCCTGATGAGTTCCAGAATCGGTTCGGAATGAAGAAGTTGGATGAACGAACGGGCGGCCACCGACTCGGCAGCCGGTCCAAGCACGACAGCATCCTGTGCAATTGGTGAATGCAGATTCGGTTCGACTGCCCAGGTGGTACCCCGTAGACCTTCTGCATCCTTGAGTTGGGACTTCGCCACAAAACCCATCTGGGCATTGCCGCTGTGAACAAAGTGAAAAGTCTGTGCAATGTTCTCTCCCAGAACCCATCTACCCCGGGTTTGCTCGGTCAGGGAAAGAGTGGCCAGGGTTTCACGTGCCGCCTGACCGTAAGGTGCAAGACGAGGATTCGCCATAGCAATCCGGCCATCCGTTTCGCGCAGCATATCCCTGAAGGAGCGGTCAGACGAAAGTGGTGACCACAGAACCAGACGGCCGAAAGCATATGTTATTCTGCTGTTGGATTCTGCCAGATTCAGGTCAATGAGACGCTGCGGCTTGATTTTGTCAGCCGATAGGAAAACATCAAACGGTGCGCCGTTGACGATTTGTGCAAACAACTTACCGGAGGCACCGTAGGAGATGACCAACTCGTGCGGTGATTCCGACTCAAACCTTTTCGCGATCTCCACCATCGGACCCCTGAAGTTGGAGGCGACGGCAACCCGGACGACTTCTGCACAGGCACTGCTGGACAAGAAGACGGTAAGCAGAGACATGCTGAGCATTTTCATGTGCTGCAGTCTATTGCGACGGCATCCGACTGAAAAGGCTAGATAGTGTTACACCGGGTCCCCATTGGATTGTCCTTTGGAATAAAGGGTTCGATCCTGTCGATGACGGTTTCCGGATCCAAATCTCCTATCGCGATCAGTCGTGCACCAATAAGGTCCCCGTGCTCTTCAGCCGCTCCTACAACAAAGACACCGTTTTCAAAAGTATAGAGGTCAATTGTTAGTGATTCGATTGCCACGTCCAGGAGAGCAGTCAATCGCATCAATTCGAAGGTGATTTCAGCATCAGACATTCGCTTGATCTGGCGGCGGAGTTGATGAAGACTTTCGCTAAACGGAACCGGTATCGCCGGTTACCTCCTCGTGGGCGCAAACATGCGATTGACCTCCTCTTCATAAACGTCGAGATCGAGTCTCCAACCTACGAGGCAAGAGACATCGGCACCTGCCAGGCCCATTCGCTGTTTGAATCGGGGATCTTCAAGGAACCGGCCAAAGTCGGGTTCCCTGATGAGTTGCGCCCGATCGGTTAGTCGTGACGCAAGCGCATCATCCAAAGCGGCATACATCTCGTTTGTGTCGTTGAGATGTGCATGCCTTCTCGCGAAGCCTACATGAACTCTCTGTCTGAATCCTGGACCCGCAACCTTTCCTACCCCCAGTTCGAGTGATTTTTCTAGTGCGGGTATCGCGGCAGTAGCTTGATCTGTTTGGATGTGACTGTGCGCAAGTCCAAGCCAAAGCGTACCGCCAGTGGGGTTTTCCTCGACCAGTTTTAGGTATGCGGGCAGTGCTTCGGCACCACGACCGGCGCGTATGTCATTGACGGCCTGGTTACGTAACGTCAGAAACTTGCTGATTGATGGTGTGTCATCTGATGCCAGGATGACTTTCCCGATTGCAGGAAGTATGGAGAATGCCGTCAGCGTGAGCACCGCACAGCATGCCCCTGACCCAGCCTGACGCAGTGTGATCCCTTGGATCATGCGTCGCCACCCTTGTAAATTGATCGTCCAACTGAGACGAGTGATAGGGCCGAAGGGTTTACGCATGCACCTGAGATAGCACTCGCTGTGCGGGTGAACTGTTTTCCGCCAGGTTGGCGACATACCGCTGGTCAGGCCGGACTCGCGGAGAGAGAGAAAACGTAATGTGGCAGTATCTTAGGTGTAGGAGACCAGTACCATGAGAACCTGTCGTGTTCGTAGGAAACTCGGCGAAGGTGAGCGCGACATTCAATAAAGAAGTCCCGCCTCGATACGCAAGGCGGCGTCATCAATGCCAATCACTTTCAACCTCAATCGCGAAGTCGCGGTGATTACCACGATTCGAGATGTCGACTTCGGGTTAGGTCTTGAGGTCCTGAAACATGGACTCACTGAACTCGCGACGCACCCGGTAAACCCGGTGATTTTGTTCGACGTTCAACAGACCGAGTAGGATCGAAGCACGGGGGAGATTCGAAAAATCGTCGACAGAATTCAGGAGCAGACTTCCGGTGCTCACGTCGCGATCCTTGTGGCCAGCGATCTCCTCTACGGTATGGGACGCATGTTTGGGAGCTATGCCGAAGGTGCCGGATTGAACGCGATGGTATTTCGTGAGGGAAAGTGTGCGTGGAAATGGTGCCTGGAATGGCAGGTGTGTCTACACGGCAACCAGGTGGTGGTTTCGCGGACCACGCAGCAAAGGGACGATTCCCCTAAGCCACAGGAACAGAACCTGGGGGACGCCTGCTGATTTCGCAGGATCGTGCTAGAGGGGGTCCTGGCGCGTCAGGTATACTGGCCGTTCCTTGGTTCCAGGTCTCGCGCCCGTAGCTCAGCTGGATAGAGTGTTGGCCTCCGAAGCCAAAGGTCGCGCGTTCGAATCGCGCCGGGCGCGCCAAACCATTTGTTGGGGGCGAGGACCTCTCGACTTCTAACTGACGGCGGCGTTCAACGCTTCCACCAGTGGCGACACGCGATCCTGATCACCAGTCAACCCGCCACCAAACCCGGTGCAGGTATATGCAAAGCCAACACCCCTTGAGGGATTGAACCGGATGACCGATCCGCCTGCACCGCCCCAACCAAAGGTGTGTTGACCGGTGACCCCCCAACCTGCCTGAACAAAGATGGATTCCGCCATGCCAAATCGCCCGTTGGCTCGCTGCTTTGCGCTGACCGGGTTTTCAATGGCGATCGTAACGCCGTCCTCTGAAATGACTTGCGTGTCTCCGAGCTTGCCGCCATTGGCTAGCATACCCATGACGGTGGCCATCCCGCGGGCGCTGGCGTGGCTACTGCTCGAGGTAATCTCGAGGGAACGACTGTCGGAATCTCCGGGATCGGTTTCGAAACCGATGGGGTTTGGGCGATCCCCGGTGAGACGCCCTTGGGGGTCTGCTTCGGGACTGATCGGGAACAATGGATCTGCCCGCATTTCTGTCATCTGCACTTCCATAGGAGAGGGTGCCTTGAGGACATTGCGGACCATGGCAGCAACGGTCACATTGGCGAATCGGTAAACGTGATCCGGCGAGGTACGAAACCCCATTGTCGCCTCTGGCAACTTGCCCTCAGCGAACGTGGCGTCGTGTTGGCCGCAATAGAAGTCTGCATCCAATGGGCCACACAATTCCTCCGCCATCCATTGACCGATGGTTCGGGCCGCAGGATCAACGCGGATCATGATCTGGTTCAGAACGTATCCACGGGAGACCGCGTGGTACACCCTGGGAATCTGTCCTTCATATTGGCCCGAGGCCCATCGCCAGGGTGCCTGAGACGCTATAATGCGTGACATGTTGCCATCGCGGTTCGCCTGATTGAGAACGTCTTGCCGCGAAAGCGCTTCATGGAAGGCGTGTAGACCGGCATCATGGCGTAGCACGTCGGCGATGGTCAGATGTGCCTTGTCCTGCTGACCAAACTCGGGCCAGTACTTTGTGACGGGGTCTTCAAATCGACAGAGGCCACGGTCGACGGCCATGGCAAAGACCGTGGACTCAATAGCTTTTCCAGAGCTGTATACGGCCTGCAAGGTCTCGCCGCTATAGCCTGACGATGGCGCGGTGGACTGGCCGGATTCGGTGTTGGTGCCCCACAGGTCGACCACGGGTTCGCCGTGCTGATAGATGCAGAGCTGAGCGTTGCGTTCCAGCCCTTTGTAAAAGTTGTTGGTGAATGCGTCGCGCACACCCTCGAATCCCGGGGCGACGGTGCCTTCAATGGCATGACTCTCTGACGTGGTGCCGGCGATGTAAGGGCTACATCCGGCCCGGGTCGTGGCTTCGTCCAAAGAGATCGGCTCACGATCCGGACGTGCTTCCTGTTCCTGTACATACCACTCATCCAGGGCGGCGCTCACCGACTGGAGCTGGTTGTCGTCGAGTTTGAAACCAAGCTTTGAGGTCAGCAGGCGCGTTGCGTCCAAATCAGACATACGTTTGTCCGTGGGTGGCGAAGGTGGGCGTAGTGTATCAAATGCGACACTCGGCACCCTTCAGTAAACCTGCCTCGCGGCAGGCGGGTTTGGTCATCATGTCATCGGTTTTCTGAAGACTAGGAAATGCTGTTGTGGCAGGAAATCATGTGTGATCTCCCATTCGAGACCGATGGCAGTCATCTCCCGCCTTGCCTGAACTTCGGACATCTTGTGTAGTGGTTTGATCGGAACAGACGGGTCTTCTGCACGATATTCGATGAGGACGAGGCGTCCTCCGGGTTTCAGGGCGCCTGCCAATGCTTCACCCATTTCCCTTGGGTGGGAGAATTCGTGGTAGGCATCGACAATGAAGATCAGATCCACGGAGCTGTCATCCAGACCCGGGTGGTCGATGCGGCCGAGAACGGGTTCGATGTTGGTCACACCGAGTTCGGTCTTCTGAGCCTCAATAATCGCCAGCATCTCGGGTTGGATATCGACGGCATATACGCGGCCCTGCGGGACACGCCTTGCGACTGGAAATGTGAAGTAACCGGTACCTGCACCAATGTCAGCAACAATGCTGTCCTGCGCGAGAGGCAGCCTTCTGATCAACAGGTCGGTACGCTCCTCCCGCATCCGGGTTGGGCGTTCCAGCCAGCCTGCGCCGAGGTGACCCATGACGTGAGAGATCTCGCGCCCTTCGTAGACCTTACCAATGCCGTCACGTGAAGCGGTCTGGTACTCATAGCCATCGGATTCAGTGGGTTTCGAAAGTGCCTCGTCGCTCCCTGAGCAGGCAAGAAGCAGCATGGCTAGGCTGAGAGAGCCCAATATTCGATTAGTCGCAGGGTGCATGAGTGTGTGTACGCTCAAAAGGCTCCATGGGATGGTCCACAGATCGTCAGGGATTGGTCAATGGCGGCACACGATTACAGATGTTGGGGTATTCTCCCAGGCTGTTATTCGGGTTCAGTCGTATACTGATCAGATCATAAGATCTCAGGAAGGTCACCATGGAATACACACTCAACATAAACGGTGAGCCTGTCATCGTGGATGTCGACCCGGACATGCCGCTGCTCTGGGTGCTCAGGGATGAACTCAATCTGCTGGGTACCAAATTTGGTTGCGGGATTGGCCAATGCGGCGCGTGTAGCGTACATCTGAACGGTTCCGTCACCAGGTCTTGTCTGCTGCCGATCTCTGCAGTGGCGGGCACCAACATCACCACGATCGAGGGCCTTGCCAAAAAAGGGAATCTACATTCGTTGCAGAAGGCCTGGGTGGAGCACGATGTGGCGCAATGTGGCTACTGTCAGTCTGGTCAGCTGATGTCCGCGGCGGCTTTGCTTTCTGAAAATCCCAAGCCATCAGATGACGACATCGACAACGCGTTGAGCGGGAACTACTGCCGTTGCGGCACGTATTCGCGAATCCGTAAGGCGATCCACAGCGCCGCGGGAGACCTGGCGTATGAGGTGGGTGGTGAGACCGCCACCATTGGTCGACAGAACGTTACGGCAGAGGAGCGTCGCGCATGAACACGATCGATGTTTCTCGTCGTCAGTTCCTAAAGGTCACTGCGCTTGGAAGCAGTGGCATCATGTTATCGCTGACGGTCCCGGGTTTTGCAGCTACAGGTGAAAATGGGGGGGTACTGATTGGTTCCGGCGATCTCAATGCGTTTGTCAAAATCGATTCCGATGGCGTCATTACGATCTATGCGTCCAAGCCGGAGATGGGGCAGGGGATCAGGACGTCGCTGCCCATGATTATCGCCGAAGAGATGGGCGCCAAATGGGAAGACGTGTTGGTTGAACAGGCGCCGATTGATGCGGAGCGGTTTGGTAACCAGAGCGCCGGGGGGTCCACAACGATTCCCCGCAGCTTTCAACAGATGCGACAGATGGGTGCGGCCGCCAAAGCCATGCTGATCGGTGCCGCGTCGCAACTGCTGGAGAAACCCCGGCAGGAGTTTGACGCTGCAAACAGCGAGGTCAGTCATGCATCCGGCCGGTCCTTCACGTTTGGTCAGCTTGCGGCCCTGGCGGTGAAGCAACCGGTACCTTCGCCGGATGAACTAGTCTATAAGGATCCGAGGGAGTACACGATTATTGGCACGTCAGTGTCCGGTGTGGACAATCTGGTGATCGCAACCGGGCTGGCGCGATTCGGAATCGACACGGTCGTCCCGGACATGCTGTTTGCAAGTTATCAGAAATGTCCAGCGTTCGGAGGGCGCGCCGTCTCTGCGAATCTGGATGAGATCCGAAAACTGCCGGGGATAACCCATGTGTTCATTCTTGCGGGCAATGGTCGTCAGGACCAGTTGATGTCAGGTGTTGCCATCGTGGGTACTTCCACTTGGCATGTGTTCAATGCCAAGAAGCAACTCAAAGTGGAGTGGGATGAAAGTGGTGCCTCCAAGGATAGCTGGGAAGGGCTGGTCGCGCAGGCGGAGGCTGTTCAGGACAAACCAGCAGCCAACATCCTGAACAAGGGGCTGGTGGATTCGACGCTGCATGCGCGAAAAAACAAGGTCGTGGAGTCGTTCTACACCTATCCCTTTGTGGCGCATGCCACCATGGAACCCATGAACTGTACCGCGTACTACAGCATGGCAGAGGGGAGTGCGGGGGTAGAAGTTTGGGCACCCACACAGGCGCCACAGGGCATCCCGGAAGCGATCAGCAAAATCACTGGTGTGACACAGGATCAAGTGACAGTGCACCAGACCCGTATGGGTGGAGCCTTTGGGCGCCGTTTTGTTTCCGATTTTGTGTGTGAGGCGGCGGCGATCTCCAAAGAAGTGGGTAAGCCGATCAAACTGACTTGGACGCGCGAAGACGACGTGCAGTTTGACTTCTATCGAGTCGGCGGGTTCCAGAAAATGAAAGGCGCGGTTGATCGTAAAGGCAAACTGGTGGCCTGGGATCAGCACTTCATTGGGATGCGCCAGTATGGTCGCCCTGTCATGGGTGCCTGGTTTTCGCCAGGTGAGTTCCCGCTACCGCAACTTGAGAATGTACGTGCTTCCCAGACGTTGATCGATATCGGTACGCCCTGTGGTGCCTGGCGTGCCCCGGGAGCCAATACTCATGCATTTGTGGTACAGAGCTTTATTCATGAACTTGCCACGGCTGCAAAACGTGATCACGTTGAATTCCTTCTGGAGATCATTGGTGAACCCAGTTGGAATGGAAAGGCGTGGTCTTTAAATACTGGGCGCGCCGCGGATGTCGTGAAACTGGCGGCGGAGAAGTCGGGTTGGGGTGGCAGGATGCCAGAGGGTCGCGGACTCGGGCTGGCATTCCACTTCAGTCACGCAGGTCATATCGCTGAGGTCGCAGAGGTGAGCGTCGACAAAAACAGGCAGATCACATTGCACAAGATGACCGTGGCTGTGGACATTGGTCCTATCATCAACATGAGCGGCGCGACGTCTCAGGTTGAGGGCTCGGTCATTGACGGATACAGCACGATGCTGGGTCAGAAGATCACCATGGAGAACGGCCGCGTGGAACAGAGTAACTTTCATGACTACCCGGTGCTCCGTATCGGGGACGCGCCGGAGATCGACGTGCACTTTCTGCAAAGTGACAACCCGCCGACCGGTATCGGGGAGCCCGCATTGCCACCGGTTGCGCCGGCCATCGCGAACGCGATATACGCTGCATCTGGTATTCGGGTGCGGGCTATGCCACTGTCTGATGAGGGTATCACGACCTGAGATTGGCGTGACCCGAAGGCACGTGCAAGCGGTATTGCAGGACACGAGGAAATGAAAAAAGACGAACAGGATCGCGTGATCAGGTTGTTGATGGATCGGGTTGATCAGGGCGCCAACGTTGATGCCGGCAGGTTGCTGAAGAATCCGGTCTCCTGAGCGGTTTTGGTCTGACGTTGCGTAGAAGATCATGAGTGAGGAAACGGCCGCATCGGTAAATCTCTTTCCAGGTATTCGGATTGTCCTGGTAGAAACCTCGCATCCTGGAAACATCGGCGCCGCCGCTCGCGCCATGAAGAATATGGGTCTACTGAGGCTCTATCTGGTCAGTCCGGCGGATTTTCCCAACGAGCAGGCAGTGTTTCGTGCCGTAAGTGCGGCGGATGTGGTCGACAATGCCATCGTGGTATCCAGTGTGGATGAGGCAATTTCGGGTTGCCACCTGGTGATCGGAACGTCAGCACGAGAACGGCGAATTCCGTGGCCCCTGCTGACGGCCAAAACGTGTGCAGAGAAAGTAGTCTCTGAATGCCGTGACGACAGCGACATCGCCATCCTGTTTGGTCGCGAATCACGAGGACTGACCAACGAGGAACTGCATCGCTGCCAGTACCACGTGAATATCCCCACTGGGGCCGCCTACAGTTCATTGAACCTGGCGATGGCTGTCCAGGTGATCTGTTACGAAATTCTGCAGGCAGCCGAGGGTGAACCCCCGAAACTGGACTGGGACATGCCACCTGCAACGGCAGACGCCGTGGAACATTTGCTGACACACCTGGAAGAGACGCTCGTCGACGTCGGCTTTCATGATCGAGAGAACCCGCGGCAATTAATGACACGTGTGCGGCGCCTGTTCACGCGTGTGCGTCTGGATGAGATGGAAGTCAATATCCTGCGGGGGTTCCTGACAGCGGTGAACCAGCGTACCCGTTCAGATTGATGCGCTGACTGTGTGTCGAGTGTTAGGATTTCGGACCGATTCGCGTTGAGAGCATTCCACATTGAGAGTTGAGAGCCGTCGGGCAACTTTTCCTGAACTGAACCTGGCACGTGGCTTTTTCGAACGTATCCGTGCCAGCGGTCGTGATATCGCGGAGCATGGCGAACTGCCACCGAAACTGGCGAGCGAACTGAAACAGGCAGGGCTGTTTCGATTGTTGCTACCCTCCACGCTGGGTGGCAGTCAGTTGCCGTTACCCAAATACCTTCGCTGTATTGAAGCCATCGCTGAAGCTGATGGCAGTGCCGGTTGGTGTGTCGGCCAGGGAGGGGTGTTCTGTAATGGTGCCGACGGGCTTCCGGCAACGGTTGCACAGAATATATGGGGTGAGAATCCAGATGCGGTGGTTGCTACCGGAACGCCCGGCAACAATGTCGCTGTTGATCGAGATGGGACGTATATCCTGAGTGGACATTGGCGATTCGCCAGTGGCTGTATGCACGCGGACTGGCTGGGTGCAATGGCAGACCTCACCGACGAGAGAGGGCAGTCGCAGTTCGGTATGTGTATCGTGCCTAAAGAGTCGGTGGATCTGGGTGGCGGCTGGAACGTGACAGGATTGCACGGGACCGGTAGTCGTGAATACCGCACCGATAACCTGGAAGTGCCTGAGGGGCATGCGGTACCCATTGCTGTGTTCAGAAGTCATTGTGGAGAAGCTACCGGTCTGCCAAACGGTTTGTTGTTTGCGAGTACGTTTGGCGCGGTAGGTCTGGGTATCGCAAGGCATGCGATCGATGCATTGATTGATCTGGCGCAGGACAAGGTCCCCGCATTTGGCAACCGCAAGTTGCTTGATGACGAGATGGTGTATGTCGGTCTCGCACAGTCAGAGGCGCGTTGGCAGGGAGCACGTGCTTTTCTGCTGGAGATGGCGGAAGAAAGTGAGTATCAACGGGGGAAGAATGGCCAGCCCGATGGACCTGTCAGAACCCGTCTCAGACTGGCCGCAACCAGCGCGATGAGGACGTCGGGTGAAGTCGTCGACAAAATCTATGAACTCTCTGGCAGCGACGGCATCTTTGATGATCACCCGATCTATCGTTGTTTCCAGGACATCCATGCAGTCATCCAGCAGATCCAGGCACGACCGGCACACTATCGGAGCGTGGGGCGAGCGCTGATCGGGGTGGACTCTGAGGACATGGTTGGCTGAATATATTTGTCAGAAAGGTGCGTTCCTGAAATTTTCTTGGGTCGCGCGTCCTCTTCACCAAATATGTGCGTTCGCGATCCGACCACTCAGGCGTGGTCGGGCGGCTCGGCCATCCCTGGCCGGGTGAGCAGTAGCGACGATTTGCCTGCCCCTGGACCGCACGAGTACATCCCCTATTCAAGCGATAAATAGGGAGCGATCGCGGGCGTCCTGCCCGCCATCGCGCCTCTAGCAGGTACCGGTCCCCCTCACTGCACCGTGTACAATATCTGTTCGTTCAGGCTGTTGGCTAGCGTGCATTCGTTGTCTGTGGCACGATCTCTTGCAGACTCAATGACGGAAAGGAGCACGCATGCCCATCACGATGGCTGATGTAGAAGAAGAACTCACCCGCGAACCGGTCCAGCTGGAAGGCGGATATACAGATCGGGATTCACTGCTGTACGCGGTGGCGATCGGGATGGCCAAGGATCCGCTCGACGAGAAAGAGCTTGAGTACACCTGTGAGTCGGTCGGGCAGCGCGTTGTACCGACAGCCGCTACCGTACTGTCCCGTGGTCGACGACCCGTGTCGTCTGATGCGCCTGCGCGCACGCCGGGTCTTACGAGCAAAATGAACTTCACGATGTTGTTGCACGGGGAACAACGACTGGTGGTTCACCAGCCCTTGCCACAAGCGGCCGAAACACTGGTCACGAATCGCACCACAGGTGTTTACGACAAGGGTGAAGGGAAAGGGGCACTGGTCACGACCGAGACTGACGTCAATCTGAAGGATGGCTCACCGCTCTTTACCCTGGGTTCCACCATGTTCTATCGCGGTGATGGTGGTTTTGGTGGTACCGCAGAGGGCGCACCGGAACCGCATGTCTTGCCGGATCGTGCGCCGGACGTGACCTGCGAAATGCCGCAGCGTGAGGATCAGGCCATGGTGTATGCACTGTGTGGCGACCGCAATCCGCTGCATCGTGACCCCGGCTTTGCCCAACGGGCAGGCTTCGATCGGCCAATCCTGCATGGCCTGTGTTCCTACGGCATCTCATGCCATGCGGTACTCAAAGCGATGCTGGATTACGACGAGACCCAGATCTCGGGTTTTGATGTCCGCTTTTCTACGCCTGTTTACCCTGGAGAAACCCAGGTTCTCGAAGCCTGGCGGGATGGCAACGTGGTCAGCTTCCGGGTACGGATAAAAGAACGTGACGTGATCTCGATCAATAATGGCAAGTGCACAATCCGCTAGACTCGGTCGTTGAGAGTCTGTTCAGAGGCCTAAAGGTACCGCTATGGTGTAGCAGAAGACCTGCATCAGGGGATCATGCAATTATTGGCGCAGTACATCGCCAGACTCAGATGTCCGACGAGGACATTCTCAACGCGAAGTTCTGAACCGCGCTAACCGGCGGCAATCGACAATATTGCGGGCAAGCCTGATGCGATGGTTTGCCACTCGCGATCGTTGCTGACACGCCATAGCTCGCCGGAGTCAGTACCGACGATGACACCACCTGGATTGTCCGGGTCGACAGTCAACCCGTGAAAGTTTGCACGACTGGGCGAGTGCACGTCGTCGCACAGGGAATGCCAGGATTCCCCACCATCTTCCGATCGAAACAACATCGCACCGGATCCGTCGGGTTGTTTGAAGTTCGAAAACGCCGTTGGGGCACTCGCTACCGTCAAGCCAAACGGCGCACGATGGTCGATGCACATGGGCCTAGAATACCTGGGGGTCATACCTTTCCAGGCATACTGCCAATTGAGACCACCATCGTCGGAACGGAAGACACCGGCATTGCCTTCTACCATCTCGGCGACGCCATCGAGTCGACCGTAGCCGGTAGAGGTGTAAATCACGCCGGGCGTCCTGGGGTCAGCAAACATCATGTGAATGTCAGGATTGTTACCCGGCAGTACGACACGCCAGCTTTGACCAGCGTCATCGGACATGGCAATCCCGCCAACTTCGACGCCAACGCAGAGATTGTCGCCTTGCACCACCAGTGCCCTGGCGCTGGCGGGGATCGGTGGATCCAGGGGAATACACCATCCATTGTCTTCCGCTAGTTTTGCGAGCGTCAGAACAGGTTCCCAGCTATCTCCCGAGTTCGTGCTTCGATAGAGACCTGTTGGTGCCGTCCCCGCATATAGAGCACCCTCGCCGTTGTCCCGCACCTGCCAGACAGCCTGATCTTCCAGACCACGCAATGCCCACTGGTGCCCTTCGTCGTCAGAGGTGAAGAGACCTTTACTAGTCCCGGCGAACAGGCGCCCGTTGATTGACACGACCTCTCGAACACCGCCGCTTTCGAGCGTGCATTCGCATCCGTCATCGGTGACCCTAAAGACTCCCTTACTGGTTCCTGCGAGTATCATGGTTGGCTCCTTTGATGGTGACACGTCGTGTCAGCGGAGTTGGTGATGGTTGCCCGTCCCATCGTATCATGTGAACCGGACAAGCGACTTTGAAGGAAGGCAACATGACAGATCTGACAAACCGGCTCAAAGGACGACCAGTGATTGTGACGGGTGGAGGATCGGGTATCGGCAGGGGTGCCTGCCTGCGGATCGCTTCCGAAGGTGGTCTTGTCGCCGTTGCCGATAAACGTCTGGAGCTGGCGGAATCCGTTGCAGAGGAGGTCCGCGGGGAAGGTGGTGAAGCGATCTCCATTACCTGTGAAGTATCAAACGAGGATGACGTGGCTCGAATGGTTCGGGAAACAGTCGAAGCGTTTGGTGGACTGTGGGGGCTTGTGGCGAATGCTGGCACAAGTGGCAGCGGCTGGATCCACGAGACGAATGTAGAAGACTGGCACTTTGTGCTGGGTGTCAATCTCACAGGTCCGTTCCTGTGCAGCAAACACGCACTGCCACACATGATGGAGAACGGTGGCAGCATTGTGATGACGTCTTCTATTGCCGGTTCTGTCGTTGGTGCCGGCGGTTCAGCAGCGTCCTACATTGTGTCAAAACATGGCGTCATCGCACTAGCGAAACAGATCGCGGTGGATTATGCCGAGTACGGCATCCGCGCAACCGCGATTCAACCTGCCGCGGTAGATGAAACAAATCTTGGGAAGCACGCTCGCGAAGACCAGCAGCAGGCGACCACACCAGCGGCACGGCTGCCCAGACCCAAGGGATGGTTGCCGATTCGTCGCGCCGGTCGGATTCGTGAAGAATACGGGGCAACCATTGCGTTTCTATTGTCAGATGACGCCGGTTATATCACCGGTTCCACCATCAAAGTGGATGGTGGCTATCTTGCAACCTGAGAGGTTCAGCCTGAGGCTTCTGGAGCGTCGGTGTTCTTGAGGCCGTCCGCTAATCGGGTCATAGTGCATCAACGCCATAATCAGAGCCCTTAAGGGATCATCCGCATGCCCGTCTTTCAATCCCGCCTGGACACACGCAGCGATGCGTTTGCTGTCAATCGACGAGACATGCTGGCACTGATCGATGAACTGCATGCGCTTGAACAACGAGCTGTCGACGCGTCGAATCGAAGACGACCGGTGTTTGAACAGCGCAACCAGGTACCACCGTACGATCGGGTAACAAAGCTACTCGATCAGGATATGCCGTTTCTTCGGCTACATGCGCTGTCCAACTACCTCTATGAAGATCCTGATCCGGCAACGAGTGTCCCTGGTGCTAGCATGATTGTTGGTATTGGTTTTGTCAGTGGAGTCCGCGTGATGATCTGGGCGGATGATTCCGGGATTCGTGCAGGTTCCTACACAAAGAATACGGTCGATACCGCACTCAGCATCCAGAAAATTGCATTGAGACAAAACCTGCCGCTGGTCCATCTGGTGGAGAGTGCAGGTGCCAACCTGATGGATTTCACGGTTGAAAACTGGATCGGTGCCGGTGCGATGTTCCGCAACTTGGCGTGGTTTTCAGCAGGTGGTTTACCTGTGGTGACGGTGTTGCACGGACCGTCGACGGCGGGGGGCGCCTACATGCCGGGGATGTCCGACTACGTGATCGGCGTGAAAAAGAATGGTCTGGCGGCGTTGGGTGCAGCGGCGTTGGTGAAAGCCGCCACCGGGGAAGTAGCCGATGATCGAGAGTTGGGTGGTAGTGAGATGCATGCAACGACCACAGGACTCGTTGAGTACCTGGCGGAAGATGATGCAGACGGTATTGCGATGGCGCGTAGGGTTGTGACAAATCTGGATTGGAACAACGGTGGTGGATGGACAGCGCCGACCTCCTGCGAGGAACCGGATTGTGATCCGGAGGAACTGGTCGGGCTTGTTCCTGTGGACTACCGTACAGGGTACGACAGTCACGAATTGATCGCCCGTATCGTCGACGGTTCCATGATTGACGACTTCAAACCGGACTACGGTGTGACCATGGTCTGTACGCACGTGAGTATCATGGGGGTTCGTTGCGGTTTGCTGGCAAACAACGGCCCGATTGATCCTCAGGGTGCCAACAAGGCTGCCCAGTTCATGCAGCTGTGTGATCAGGCTAGTCTGCCGCTTCTATTCCTGAACAACATTACAGGGTACATGGTCGGTACCGAGTATGAGCAGGCCGGGATGATCAAAGCCGGTGCGAAGATGATCCAGGCTGTCGCCAATGTCCGCGTTCCAAAGATCACGGTGTATTGCGGTGCCAGCTATGGGGCTGGAAACTACGGGATGTGTGGGTTCTCCTACGAGCCTGACTTCCTGTTTGCCTGGCCCAATGCGTCTTCGCACGTTATGGGTGGCGAACAGGCGGCACGTACCATGACCCAGGTCGCTGAAGTCTCTGCGCAAAGACGTGGTGAGGAACCCGACCGGGAAGCGCTGAATGCACAGGAAGAGCGGATCATTACGCACTTCTCGGCGCAGGAAAGTGCCTTTTACTCCGCGGGTCGCAACCTCTCTCATACCGTTATTGATCCTAGGGATACAAGGCAGGCGATTGGCTTTGCTCTGGCAACGTGCCTTGAGGGCCGGGCGCGATCGCCGAAGACACTGTCGTTTGGCGTGGGCCGGATGTAGTTACCCCGGGGGCCGTGTGCACGCAGTCATAGGTAGGAAATGACAGCAGAGGACATCAATACGTTGTTCCGTGTGCTGACGTTGTCTCAGGTTATCCTCGTGGTTCTGTATTTTCTGACATTCGAGCGTCATCGACTTGGCTATTTCATCGCACTGACCGCGTTTTAGTTTAGCGCATATCTCGTCCTGCCCACGCTCTATCAGGCTGAGCCGGAGTGGGTCTGGATCCCGGGTGTCTTCGCGACCATCATCCCCAGCCTGCTTTGGCGCCTGGGCGCGTGGTCTTTTTAGGATCTTCGTGATATTCCACTCTGGCTCCTTGTGGTCACCGTGACCTACCTGCTGTTGACCATGGTTCCGGAGGATGGGCTACCACTGCCGCCACCTGTCAGTGGATTCTTGTTCGACCTTTTGCCTCAGGTCATGAAACTCGTTCTGGTGGTCCACCTCATCTACATGACGCTGTCGGAACAGACGTCAGACCTTGTGGTGGCGAGGATGCGTCTTCGAAAACCGTTGGCGGGTGGGGCGGGGTTGCTTGTGCCACCGGTGTCTGGGGTACTCGTGCTTGTCCCGCCGATGGTGTACTTCGAAAAACTGCATGTTGGATCGCTCGATGTCAGCTTCTGGCAGTTCTACCCCAGGGTTTTCCCGGAAGGGGTGTGTCCCGTTGGTCACCTGAGCTGGCACCACCTCCTGGTGACTGTCGCACTGGGGTTCTATGTGGTGCCTACGGAATGGTCTGTGTTGACCAAATACTTGGTGGTGACACTGGGTACCGTATTGGTTGTGCTGCTCATCTACCAGCTCCTGATTCGCCCCTTCAAACCGGGTCGCATCCTGTTTGGCATGAAACCCTAGTCACCGTCTTATGTGGGGGTGATTAGGGGGAGGAAAGGGGAAAAGAAGGAAAAAAAAGAGGGCGAAGAGGCTTTTGTATGTTGGTTTGAGGCGCAGTATGGTGCTCGTTTGGGCACTGTCAGGATCTCATCATGGAAAACAATATTGGATTGCTTTTAACACGCCGGGCCGAACTGAATCGTGACCGGGAGGCTTATGTCGACAGTGCGACCCGTGATCGCTGGACCTTTGGTCAACTTGAGACGCGAACCAATCAGCTGAGCAACAGCCTGGTGAATGGTGGTGTGGAACCCGGCGACCGGGTTGCTCTGCTCATGATGAATAGCGTTGAGTTTGTGGAGTCCTATCTGGCGTTGGCAAAGGTGGGCGCGATTGTCGTGCCACTGAACTGGCGGTTGGTGGCAGACGAGCTCGAGTTCATCATGAAGGACAGCGGTTCGACCTTGTGCATCTATGGTGAGGAGTTCTTTGATCTGGCTAGTGACCTCCAAGGGCGTGGTGACAAGACTGATGTGAAGCGATGGTTGCAGGTGGGTGGTGAGTCGCCGTTTGCGGATGACTACGATGTGTTCCGGAATGCAGGTTCCGAGGAGCTGCCACCGATTCGGGCACGAGACGACGATATGTTGTACATCATGTATACATCCGGAACGACAGGGTTGCCGAAGGGCGTCATGCATACTCATTCGACGACGCTCTGGGCGTTGTTCTCTTTCGGCGCATCGGCCAACGATCGACGAAATGACGATCGAAATCTGAATGCTCTACCCCTCTTTCACGTGGGTGCATTGTTGCCAATCACACTGAACGTATACCTTGGGCACACCAGCGTAGTAATGCGAGAGTTTGATCCTCAACTGGCCTGGCAACTGATCGAGGAGGAACGAATTAACACATCATTGCTGGTGCCGGCCATGTTGAACTTCATGATCCAGGTACCGAACGTTACGGATTACGACCACAGTTCCCTGCGCTATATCTACAGTGGCGCGTCACCTTTACCGGTCAACCTGATCCAGGCGTATGCCGATATTGGTATCGAGGTACACCAGGTCTACGGCTTG
>NTKD01000029.1 GCA_002457275.1 OM182 bacterium MED-G24 | reverse complement strand
GGTCATGGAATAGTTCACACCCTTGATCGCAAAGGGGGTCGCGAGACATGCCGAGACCGTCGAACCCATGGTTCGGGTGACCCGGTATGGCCCGACTTTGCGGATACCTTTCTCCCGGAGTATGTCTGCAGATTCGATGAGATTCGCAGAAGAAGCGCCCCCCGAACCCGCCACGATACCCGTACGAACGTTGGACACCTCGGACTCCGTCAGTCCGGATTGTTCAATCGCCTCCTTCATAGCGATGTACGAATACGCAGCGGCATCGCCCATGAATCGAAGCAGTTTGCGATCAATATGTTCCTTGAAGTCGATGTTCACCCGGCCAGCAACATGACTACGGAGTCCCATTTCTTCGTAATCGGGTTGATGACTGATACCTGATCGCCCTTCACGCAGGGACTCAAGGACCTCAGCACGATTGTTGCCAATTGATGAAACGAGTCCCAGACCTGTAACGACTGCTCTTCTCATATGTCACCCAAATTCATCCAATGATGTAAACAAACCGACCTTGATACTTTCTGCGGTATAGATCACGGTACCATCACGCTTTACGGAAGCATCAGCGATCCCGAGTACTCTCTTGCCTTCACGCACCCGGGCAATGTCAATTTCGTACTCTACCTTCTTGGCCGTGGGCAGAACCTGGCCTCTGAATGCGACCTTGTCACATCCCAGCGCTCTGCCAACTCCCCAGTTACCTTTCCACGCCAACCAGAATCCCAGAAGTTGCCACAGAGCATCCAGACCCAGACAACCGGGCATAACTGGGTCACCAGGAAAGTGACATTCGAAAAACCAGAGATCAGGATTAATGTCGAGTTCCGCAAGTATCCTACCCTTGCCATACTTGCCCCCGACCTCCTGGATATCAGTGATGCGATCCATCATCAGCATCTCATCAACCGGAAGATGTGCGCGGCCTGGACCAAACAACTTGCCGTACCCGCACTTGAGCAGTTCCTCCCGCGTGAATGTATGTTGATCGACAAGCGATCGATCAGGCAGAGGCGCCGAAGGCGACGGGTTTTGCATAGGGAAGGGAAAAGAAAAAGTCAGTAACGATTATATCATTGGCCCCTCGAAAATAAAGGAAGCTCCGGTTAATATGGAGGAATAATGGAGTGATGATGAACGCGTCTCGTAGTCCTCGCGATGTCCATCCAAAAATGTCGCAGCTCCACCACGTCGAAACAGGAGGAATTGTCTGAATGATCAAGGTCGACAATCATGCTGTCGTACATCCCAACGCACAGATCGGTGACGGTTGTGAAATCGGACCATTCTGCACGATCGGTCCCGATGTCACGCTTGGCACCAACAACATACTCCGGTCGCACGTGGTGATTGAGGGTCATACTGAAATTGGGTCAGGATGTGAAGTCTTCCCGTTCGTGACCATCGGCGTCCAGAGCCAGGACAAGAAATTCACAGGTGGCAATGTGACCTACACTCGTGTTGGTAATCGCAACGTCATCAGGGAGTTTGTCAGCATCCACAGTGGGACCGACCACGAAACCTCAACGGTCATCGGTGATGACTGCACCCTGCTCACCCAGTCCCATGTGGCACACAATTGTGATGTGGGTGATCACGTGATCATTTCACACTCGGCCGCGGTGGCCGGGCACGTTAGTATCGGAGACCACGCCAACGTTGGATCTCTCGCCGGGATTCACCAGTTTTGCAACATCGGCACAGCCTCGATGGTTGCGGCTATGGCACGAGTCGTCCAGGATGTCCTGCCCTTTACCATCGCCGAGGGTTTTCCCGCAAAAATGCGCGTAATCAACAAAATCGGAATGGAACGTGCTGGATATTCACGATCACAGGTTGCTGAAGTAAGGAAGGCTTTCCGGATACTGTTCATGCGTGAATTGAAGCTGGAGGACAGTATCTCGCAACTGCAAAACGAGTTCCCCGAATCTGATCATGTACAACTCATCATTGATGCTACCAACAACTCTAAAAAGGGGCTGGCTCGCCCCGACGACCAGATGTTCCCTTTAACATGATAAATGCTGTTATTTTCGACTTTGGTGGTGTCATTACCAGTAGCCCTTTCCAAGCGTTTACCCGTTACGAAGGGGACAATGGGCTCCCCAGGGACTTCATTCGAACCGTAAACTCCACGAACCCGGATGACAACGCTTGGGCTAAACTCGAGAACAGCGACGTCAGCCGAGATGAGTTCAGTGGCTTGTTTGCGGAAGAATCCCGGGCACTCGGACACGAGGTTCAGGGGGCTGACGTGCTCGCGTTGTTGTCCGGTGAACTCAGGCCCGAAATGGTCAACGCGCTGTCCATCATCGGTCAGCACTACAAAACCGGCTGTATCACTAATAATGTCCGACGCGATAACACGTCGCAGGTCGAGGCGATCACGGCGCCGTTCGAAAAAGTCATGGGTAGCTTCGACGTGGTGATTGAGTCCAGCATCGTCGGTATCCGCAAACCCAACCCGGAAATCTACAAGCTTGCTTGCAGACAACTTGAAGTAGAGCCAGCACAAGCCGTCTTTCTTGACGACCTAGGGATCAACCTGAAACCGGCGCGTGCGCTGGGCATGCACACGATCAAAGTGACCAGTGGTGATCAGGCTATTGCAGAACTTGAGAACGCACTCGGCCTTCCTCTCTCATAAAGGTCCTGTTGACCGGAGGTTCTGGTTACATCGGGTCTCACATCGCGGTTGAACTTATCCAGTCACACCATGAAGTCGTTCTCCTTGACGACCCGAGCAACAGCAGTCCGGTCGTGGTGACCCGTATCGAGCAGATCACTGGCGTGAGACCACTGCTAGTCTAGATGAGCTTACCTGACCCCCGACCGCGAACGCTGTTTGAAGAACATGTGTTTGATGCAGTTATCCATCTTGCAGGTTTGAAGTCCACCCCGGAATCCGTCCAGCATCCAGCGAACTACTACTACAACAATGTGGGCGGCAGCGCGCTACTCATGGACGTGATTCGAGAACATCCAACACAATTGATCTTCTCCTCGTCAGCAACAGTTTATGGTCGTATCGGAATCGATGCCTACAGGCATTCCGAGCAATTCATATGGTAGATCCTAGCTGAACGTAGAACAGATGATCGCTGAAAAATGTCAGAGTGATCTTGGGTCAAGCGCCGTCAGTTTGCGGTATTTCAATCCCGCAGGAGCGCATCAAAGCCGACTTATAGGAGAACATCCACTCGGTATCCCTGGGAACCTGATCCCCTTTTTGGGTCAGGTTGCCGTCGGGATCCGGGATAGATTGAAGATCCATGGTGATGACTACGATATCCCGGGCGGTAGTTGCATACGAGACTACATTCACGTTGTGGACCTGGCCCGAGGCCACCTTGCTGCGCTCCATTGGCAACAACCAGGTGCCCACACATTTAACCTGGTTACCGGCAGAGGCAGTTCGGTTCTGGAGACTGTAGCGGCCTTCCGTGAAGCAACGGGCGTCGATATTCCCATCAGAATTGGGCCGAGGCGGCTTGGCGATGTAGATATCAGTTACGCTGATGTTTCCCTGGCTGCCGACCAGCTTGCCTGGCAATCAGAGTTTTCGCTCGATGACATCTGCAGGGACACATATCGATGGCAACAGATGAACCCTGACGGATTCCCTCCAAAAGACTCATGACTCAGAGATATGTGGGAACGCACCACTGATTCAGTAGCGCATGGCCTAGCCGCCAGAGATACGATCCAGGAAGTGAACCTCACTGTTTTCATCAACCGGATCCAGAAGAGGATCCTGGATGATCATCCCGTCTATTGAGACCGCCTTCTCGGTGATTTCCTCAGGCGGCATGTCCGGGTACCGCTTCAGTATTCCGTCGACAAGCTGCCGATAGGTCGAAGCGGAAACCTCAACACGTTCTTCTCCAGTGAACTTTTGCAGCTCACTGGAGAAGATCACAAGTGCCACCGGCTAGCCTTCCTGAATAGCCTTCAACACGCGAGGTGGTGAACACGGCAGATCGGGCATAGGACGACCAATCGCGTTACCAACGGCAGTCGCAACCGTCGCCAGCGGTGGGATGATATTCGCCTCTCCGACACCCCGAACACCGTAGGGATGGAACGGGTTCGGCACCTCTACAACGATCGGATCAATCATTGGCAGGTCTGACGCCAGGGGTATTCGATAGTCCAGGAAACCTGGATTCTCAAGCAGACCATCGTCGCTGTAGATATATTCTTCATTCAAAGCCCAGCCGATTCCCTGAACGGAACCACCCTGGATCTGACCTTCCACGTAACTCGGATGAATCGCACGTCCCGCGTCCTGAGATGCGGTATAGCGCACAACATCGACCTTGCCCGTGTCCTTGTCGACTGCGACATCAGCGATGTGTACAGAGAACGAAGGCCCTGCACCTCGAGCATTGATGTTGCCGCGACCAGTAATCTGACCACCCGTGCGTCCGGCAGATGCGCAGATCTCCTGGCAGGTCATTTCACCGTCACCGGCAGTATTACGTGCAACACCGTCGGCCCACTCCACCTGTTCGGGTGTCACATTCCACGTGGAAGCAGCGCGTTCCTTGAATTGTCGTACCACATCCTGTGCGGCCTCGATGACAGCCATTCCCGTCGCAAACGTGGTACGGCTACCACCAGTCGTGTCGTTGTGAGCAACCATTTCAGTGTCTGCCACAATCGGCTTGATACGTTCCGGGGCAATGCCCAGTTCTTCTGCCGCCATTGACTGCATGGATGCACGAGATCCACCAATGTCCGGTGAACCTTCGAGAAGTGTTGCTGTGCCATCAGGATTCATATGAATCACGGCACTGGAGACGCCGCCGATATTGAACCAGAAGCCGGCGCCCACGCCTCTTCCATTGCCTTCCGCAACAGCATTCTGATAGTGCTCAGAAGCTTTGCATTGTTCGAGGCATTCAATAAATCCGATCTCGCGGAACTTCGGTCCATAGAGTGCTTGAGTACCTTCCCGGGCTGCGTTCTTGAGTCGGATATCAATCATATCCATCCCCAGTTTCTCCGCGAGTTCATTGATCAGCATCTCGGATGCGAACTCAGCCTGAGGAGCACCCGGAGCGCGATATGCGGCGACCTTGGGCTTGTTGACCAGGACATCAAAGCCCTCGACTTTCGCATTCGCCACATCATATGGGGCGAAAACCGTCATGGTACCGGGTCCAACGGGTGATCCCGGGAACGCGCCCGCTTCAAAGGCCATCTTGGCCTGCATCGCAGTAAACGTGCCGTCCTTCTTGGCACCAATCTTGATCCAACTCTTGGTAGCAGCACCCGGACCGGATGCCTTGAAGACCTCATCACGGTCCATCACGATCTTCACTGGGTTGCCGGACTTTTTAGACAGCATCAGTGCTACAGGCTCAAGGTAAATAGTGGTCTTGCCACCAAAACCACCGCCAATTTCACTCGCAACCACCTTCAGTTTGCCAAGTTCCATTCCCAGCAGGTTCGCGGTACTCGCACGCACGTCGAAGTGACCCTGTGTACAGCACCAGACCATCGACTGACCATTCTCATCGTAGCGAACAGTACAGGCATGAGGTTCGATATAACCCTGGTGGACAGTCGGCGTGCTGTACTCTCGCTCGAGGATCACGTCCGCTTCCGCAAACCCAGCGTCAATGTCACCGATCTTGAGCTCCTGTCGCGCCGCAATATTCGACGCCTCAGTCGCGGGCTCCGGCAGTCCTACCGTCTTCAGGTTTTCGTTAATGAGTGTGGCCCCATCCGCCATGGCGGTATCAAGATCCATCACAGGTGTGAGCACCTCATAGTCAACCTCAATCAGCCCCAGCGCTTCTTCCGCAATCTGTACTGTTTTGGCAGCAACAGCAGCGATGGCATGACCGTGATAGAGCGCTTTTTCATTGGCCAGAATGTTCTGAGCCAAAGGGCTGCCCTGTGACTTCTCTGGGAAGTCCTGAAACGTAACAACCGCAGAGACACCAGGATGGGCTTCCGCCTTGCTTGTGTTGATGCCCTTGATTTTCGCATGTGCATGAGGGCTGCGCAGAATTCTGCCCCAGATCATCCCCGGCAAGGTGAGATCAGCGCCGTAGTTTGCGCGACCCGTGACCTTGTCGTAACCATCCGGACGGACACGTCGGGTACCTACATACTTGTAATCTTTCGCTTCACTCACGATTAAGCAGCTCCTCTCATGGATTCAGCTGCGTCCATCACAGCACGGATGATCTTATCATAGCCAGTACAACGGCAGAGGTTACCAGCCAGGTAATAACGGGCTTCCTCTTCTGTAGGACTTGGGTTTTCTTCAAGCAGTGCCTTGGTTGACACAATCAACCCGGGCGTGCAGATGCCACATTGAAGTGCAGCATGCTCCAGGAACTTTTCCTGGATAACATGGAGGCTGTCGTTGTTGCCGATACCTTCCACGGTACCGATCTCCTTGCCTTCCGCTTCTGCACCCAGAACGAGACAGGAACAGACAAGCCGGTCATTGACCGTTACCGAGCAGGCACCGCAGTCGCCGGAACCACACCCTTCTTTTGTGCCCGTCATGTTCAGCTCATTGCGCAGAACGTCGAGCAACGTGTCGTGCGGTTCGCACAGAAATTCAGTGGGTTCGCCATTCACCGACGTGGATACATGTACTTTCGCCATGGTTACTCTCCTCGAGCCCGTTGTGCTGCGATCGTGGCGGCTCGTTTTGTCAGAACCCCCACGACATGTTTGCGGAATTCGACCGTACCACGACGGTCGGTGATTGGACTGGATGCTGCCAAGCTTGCAGCAGCAGCCTTGTCCAATGCCGCCTCGTCAAGCTTGCTGCCGATCAACGCATCCGCGGCTTCAGGAATGAGCAGTGCCGTCGGCGCTACCGCGCCAATGCTCACCCGTGCAGCAGTACACGTCCCGGCCCCATCAAGTGTGACGCTGACACCCGCGCCTGCGACCGCGATATCCATCTCGGTACGTGGAATGAAGCGTAGATAAGCATCCGATGTACCTGCCGCGGGTTTCGCGAGACGCAGGGCGGTCAACAACTCACCTTTTGCCATGCAGTTTCGACCTACTCCGGTGACAAAATCTTCAACGGCCACGGTGCGTTCACCACCCGGCCCCTGAATCACACATTGAGCAGCATTCGCAATCAGTGCCGGAATCGTGTCTGCAGCAGGAGAAGAGTTGCAGAGGTTGCCACCAACACTGCAGCGTCCCTGAACCTGGGTTGATCCGATCAGGTAAGCGGCCTCGACCAAGCCAGGGAAAAGTGCCTTGACGTCGTCGCGGGAATAGAGCTCCGCGCAGGGCATACTTGGCCCCAACGTCAGACCGTCGCCATCGATGGTGGCCCCCATCATGCTGTCAATGTTCTTGATATCGACAACCTTGATCGGATCCAGTCCGGCAGACTGGATAATCAGATCAGTCCCCCCGGCCAACACCTTGGCAGGGATATCGGAACTCAACAATAACGACACAGCTTCTTCGATCGAAGCAGCGGCCGAATATTCTACTACCGTCATTTTTTACTCCTGACATCTTTCCTTGTTAGGGTGGCACAAGACAGCGTCCGTTCCCTCTCCACGCGACGAACTGTATATCACGAACGGCTCTTGTAACGCCACGGGTCGCGGTACATGATCATACCTGTAAACGTGCTGCACCCGTTTCGACAAATGCACTCGTAATTTGATGAAAAACGCCGGACCCAATCCCTTTGGAACGTTCCTCGAACAAATCAGGGTTTTCTTCGGTATCGGTTATGATCCTGCGTTGGTGACCTGCTCGACGCCGCTCGCGAAGACCAGACAATTCGCGAACAATCGCAGGCAGTGATCGCTCAACCGCCTTTCAAGCGTCAGTCCCTGCTCGGACTTTGGCAGGACGAATTGCGTCTTGAAGGGCCCCGCGTGGTCTGATTGAAGCATTTGGTGCGTTACAGGACGATCATGTCGCTCAAAAGGCAAGTGAAATTCTGAATGGGAAACTGGATTAGGATTGACTACGGAACAGCACATCAACCAAAATGCCACGGGCGACGACACTAGGCCGCCAACAGATCTCAGATCCCCGCAGTCAGCGGAGACAACAGAGTCGGTTAGAATCGGTAGGTTCAGCCTTGGTCTAGCCCGGATCGCGCTGGCAGCACTTGCTCGACTTCCTCTCGGGCTACTACCAGTGGTGGCATGTCTGTCCACCGTGCTGATCCTACTATTCGCTCGTCGAACCGTGCACATCGCGTCAAGAAACATCAGACTCTGCCAGCCCTCTCTCAGTAATCGCCAACAACGGCAGCTATTGCGTGCCAGCACCTACCACACTGCGCTGACCGCACTGCAGGCACCCGCAATCTGGCGGGATAAAGGTCGTTATGTATTAACGGCCATCGAAGGCGTGTCGCTCATCAATGAGTGTATCGATGACAGTCGGGGCGCCATCCTAATCATGCCGCACCTGGGAAACTGGGAAGTACTCAACCATTTTCTCGGCAGTCGGTACAGATTGACCCACATGTTCAGACCCAACAACCGATCTGCGATCAACCAGGTGGTCCAGGAGCAGCGTGCCGGAACCGGCACCTGTTTTGTGGAGGCGGACGCGTCGGGTGTTCGCGCGCAACTCCGACAACTCCACCAGGGCGGTGTCATCGGACTGATGCCTGACCAGGAGCCGGAGGTCCATGGTGGTGAATTCGCTCCCTTCTTTGGGCATGCGGCACTGACAAGCTCGTTGTCCATCAGGTTGGCCGACCGAACCGGTGCTCGAATTTTTATGGTAACGTGTGTTCGGCACGCTGCTGGATTTCGTATTAAGTGTCAGCCGCTGGCTTCTGACAATACCAGTCTGAACGTTTCCGTCCTCAACGCCGCGATCACACGGCTGATAGGCGAATACCCGGAACAATACCTCTGGTCCTACAAGCGATTTCGGACCCGTCCCGCCGGAGAACCCGCCATCTATCCGATCATGCGGTCACGATTCTTTCACCTCAGGCGGTTGGTCGCTTCGACGGGACGTCTAATCAGCCACCATCTATCCCGGCGTCTACGTACCAGGCTTTCACGCATCTACGGCGTTATGCTCAACCTGACAAGGGATGGGACCATTGCGCGCACGAACCTGGCCTACTGTGGCGCCTCTGCCGGTATCGCCAACGTTCGCAAGACGACATCTGATTCAATCTTCCACAGCGCAATGCACCGGCTGCGGCGTGCCGAGATCTGGCATCGGTCGGATTCGGAAATCGAGTCCCTTTGTCAGTTTATTGAAGGTCGGGAACACTTCCATCGTGACCGTCAGGGGGCAGGGTGCATCGTCCTGACTCCCAGACTCGGGTTTCCTGACCTCGTGCTACGTGATCTATCCATTCACTACAGCGTCAACGACGTAATCGAACTTCCATCGCGAGCCGAAGCGGCAGAGCAGAAAACCAGGGAAAGGGTCCGTCATGGAATCCGTTGTTTTGATCTGTCGGGTCCGTCCCGACAAAGACTCATGCAACGCCTGTCTGAAGGTGAGGTGGTGGCGGTTTCTCCAGATATGCAGCCACGCCTCCGTGATGGTCACTTCGTAGATTTTTTTGGGATCCCTGCACTGACAACAACAGCCATTCCGGAACTAATTGCACAGTCACAGGCCAGGACCCTGATGGGTGTCGCACTAGCGAACGGGAACAGCTTCGAACTGCACTATCTGGATTGCCAGATAGATCCTTCCGCCCCCGACATTGCCGAACGGATCATGCGCCAGCTGGAAACTGTCATCAGGCTGAACCCGGATCAGTATGAATGGTCCTACAAGCGCTTCAACATCAGACCGGCCGGTCAGCCAAAGCTCTATCGCCATGCATTGTTGCAGGGCGGTGCCGGTCGCTATACTTTTGCAGCACTTGCGGGCAAATAAGCGATCCCTACTCTAATGTCTACTGAACTTTCTGCCGATCCCTATGCAGATCACATCGGAATCCTGTCTTCGCGGCTTGAAGCTGCGCTCGCCGGCACGTCTCTTGATGGCCTGCTGATCGCCGCCGGTCAAGAACACACCGCCTTTCTCGACGACCGCGCATACCCGTTCATCGTCAACCCACATTTCAATCACTGGGTGCCCGTCCGCCAGGTCCCAGAATCGTTTGTTCTTGTTCGCCCTGCTCACAAGCCCGTTCTCTTCTTTCACCAGCCAGCGGATTACTGGTACATGTCAGCCAGCGCCCCCGAGGACGAGTGGACCTCGTATTGGGACATCAGGATCATTCAGAACATCACCGAAGTCCGGGACCAGATCGACCCCCCCAATCTCGGATTTATTGGTGAGGATACGGCGCTAGCAGAGGCTTGGGGATGCCGGGAGATCAACCCGGAATCAGTCCTGAATCATCTACATTACTACCGTGCCTACAAAACCGATTATGAGATCGATGCACTTCAGGTGGCAGCAAACACCGCCGTACGCGGCCACCTCAAAGCAAGGGACACGTTTTTTTCCGGTGGCTCAGAATTTGATATTCAGCATGCGTATCTTGCTGCGACTTTCCACCGGGAACAGGAAACGCCATACACCAGCATCGTGGCCATCAATGAACACGCCAGCGTATTGCACTATCAGTACTACGACCAGAGCACGCCTGTCGACAATCTCTCCATGCTGATCGACGCCGGCGCAAACGCGCAGGGATACGCTGCTGACGTAACCAGAACGTATGCAAAACGGGACGGGTTGTTTGCGGACCTTGTCACCACCATGGATGAACAACAACAGGCATTGATCAAGGCGATCCCGGAGTTCAGCAACTACACCGACCTGCATCTCGACATGCACCTGCGACTCTCACAATTGCTGGTCGAATCGGGTCTATCAACCATGTCTGCGCCAGCAATGGTGGAGTCCGGTGTGTCGTTTTACTTCATGCCGCATGGTCTCGGGCATCTGGTCGGCCTTCAGACCCACGACGTCGGTGGTCAGCAGAGGGACGTCGAAGGGATCCTGAAGCCTCCACCCGAGCAGCACCGGGCATTGCGACTGACTCGTAACATCGAAGACGACATGGTGTTCACGATAGAACCGGGGCTCTATTTCATTCCCATGTTGCTGAAACAACTGCGGGCGTCGGAACACAACAGCAGTATCAACTGGACAATGATCAATGAACTCATAGGTTTCGGCGGGATTCGTATCGAGGACAATATCCTGATGAGGAACGGACAGCCCCACAACCTGACACGTAGTGCTTTTGCCGAGGCGTCGTGATGAAACTCTCTCTGGAAAGACTGTTCAGTGCGCCCGCGCTGGAAGGTACCTCACCCAGGGGACTACAGTTCTCACCAGACGGTTCCCGCCTTACATTCCTATCTGCCGGTGAGCAGGACGGGCAGGCTGACGCCGACGACCTGGATCTATGGCAATTCGACCTTTCAACCGGGGAACAGTCGATCCTTGTAAGGGCCTCTCAGTTCGCGAAACGGGAGTTTTCTTTCGAGGAGAAGGCAAGACGTGAACGACTCCGTCTATCCCATGAAGGGATCACCGAGTATTACTGGGCGCCAGACAAAGCGTCGATACTTTTCCCGATAGCGGGGAATCTTTATCTACTGCGGTTAGGCGACGGGAATAAACCTCAAGCCCTGACGGACAACAGTACCTATGAGACCGATATTCGCTACTCACCAGACAGTGGGCAGATCGCTTTTATTCGCGATAGAACACTCCACGTCATGCCTCTGCCCGAACCCGGAAAAGCATCCGCAGCGAGACGAATCCTGCCAGAAGCTACTGATGAGTTGAGCTATGGACTTCCCGAGTTCATCGCACAGGAGGAAATGCATCGTTACGAGGGCTATTGGTGGTCACCCTCATCAAGGGCAATTGCGTTTATCCGCGTTGACGAGAAACCGGTACAGGTTTCCGAACGCTATGAGATCGAAGCGGATACATTCTCAGTATTCGCGCAACGTTATCCGTATGCAGGAACGCCGAACGCAGACGTTGCGCTCGGTGTGGTCAACGTTGAAACCGGCGAACTGCTGTGGATCGACGTTAGCAAACGGAAAGACGACTACATCGCGCGTGTGCATTGGCTGTCAGACACGCAACTCCTAGTTTACGTCCAGGACCGACTCCAGCATGAGCTCACCTATGTCCTGATCGATATCAACTTCGATAATCAGCACGCAAAGACCACCGTCATCATGCAGGAACACTGCGATACATGGATCAATCTCAGCAACAGTTTCGAGGCGCTCCCGGATGGACGTTTCGTTTTTGGTTCGGAACGTTCCGGCTTTCATCACCTGTGGCTGGGAAACACTGATGGAGATGCAATACCTGTCACCGAAGGAGATTGGCAGGTCACAGGACTGGTCGGAGTCAAAGATGATCTGGTGTATTTCGAAGCCCTCGCGGACGGACCCTACGAGAACCACCTTTATCGTGTGCCTGTCACAGGTGGTATGCCTGAACGTCTGTCGCAGACTGGCGCTACTCATACAGTAACATTTCGCGGTGATCATATTGTTGATCGCTACAGTGCGGTAGGACAGCCTCCTGGAGTCAGGATTTGTGACCTCACCGGTAAAACGGTCAGTGTCATCACCGAAGACGTCACGGCAGCATCGCACCCGTTTCATGACTATGAGTCCAATATCGGACCGGTCGAGTTCGGGGGTCTGACCGCAGCCGATGGACAATCGCTGCCCTGGAGGCTGCTCCGACCACATACAACATCGCCCGAATCGCCCTGTCCCGTGGTCGTTGTCGTCTATGGCGGGCCAGGTGTGCGACGAGTGAACAATGAGTGGCTGACCCCCTGGCATCACTACATGACCTCCCAGGGCTACGCGGTTTTCCAACTCGATAACAGAGGCAGTGCAGACCGCGGTCGGGCGTTTGAGTCGCCGATCTACCGACACTTGGGGCACGTGGAGACCCAGGATCAGCTGCTTGGCGTCGAGTATCTGCGCACCCTGGATGACATTGATGGAGACCGGATTGGGGTGTTCGGTCACAGTTACGGGGGATACATGACCCTGATGTTATTGACGAAATCACCCGGTACATTTCGTTGTGGAGTCAGCGTAGCACCGGTCACCGACTGGCGTCTGTACGACACTCATTACACAGAACGATACCTGGGATTGCCCTCGGACAATGCGCAGGGATTTGAAGCAAGTAGTGTATTCCCCTATACCAGCGCCCTTTCGGACCCGTTGCTGCTCATTCATGGTATGGCGGATGACAACGTGCTGTTTACTCACACCACTCGGTTATACAAGGATCTTCAGGACAAGGGATTGATGTTCGACACCATGGCATATCCGGGGGCCAAGCATGGGATCACCGGACGCGCTACCAACATTCATCGATATCGCATGATGGACGAGTTTTTCACCCGCCATCTGCAGGACAGGAACACATCATCGTAAACTGGAATTTGGAGTGTGGCCCGGGCCTGAGGGCGCGGGCGAGACGAATGGACGTGCGCTCACATGGTCGCAGTTTGGCTGGTTGAAACGAGAGAACCGGCCAGGTAAGTCTCAATCTTGTCCTTCGCAACGTTGTCAGGGTCAGTAAACTGAATACCAACCCCGGGTGAGTGAGGTCTTTTCACGCCCTTCTTGGCGACCCAGATGACCTCCCCCTCTACCGGAATCTTCTCGGCCCCATCCATGATCTTGAGCAGAATGAAAGCGTCATCGCCAAGTTCATAATCTGTCTTGTTCAACATGAACAGGCCACCATTCCTGATGAAGTGCATGTAGATATTATGAGGAACCACCTTGTCCTTGATGGTCAGCATCAGCATAGTCTTCTTGCCACCACCCCTGCCGAGTTTTCCCATGCCCGATACCTGCCTGCTTATCGCTGAAGGATTGAATTCAAGGGAACCACAAGTGCCACCATAGCGCTACTAAGCGGCCATCTAGTGGCGCCGACGCTCTTCAACCAAGTGCAACCTGACACGCCCTGTACGGAAAATTCCACACTATGATCCCTGAAGCTACAACCAGTAGAATACAAACCTTTCGGTAAATCTTGACGCACCTCAGGCGAGCGCTTCCGCAGTTCGGGTACAAATCCCCTCCATCATCAGCTGGGCGTTTGGATTTGCGCCTGAAGCAAGCAACGCGCGACATTCGATCAGGTAGTCGAGCAACAAAAACCACTGCGCTTCCGGGATACCTCGGGACAACGGTGCAAGGTCGCTTGTCACATCCACGTGTCTGATTTCGATGTCCCCGCGAACCAGACGGACCAGGTCCAGTATCAGACTGACCATGATGCCAATGACCGTTTCAGGCATCTGTTTCACGACGACACTGGCCGCCGACACAGGGCTTCCGCCATCTCTCAGGACAGAAAAGAGGTTGAGCACGCACGCCCTCGTCTCAAGATACCCGGCGTTGATCATTGCTTCCACCGCCAATGGGGCTCCACCGGCAATCTTCAGCAATACCTCATGTTCCGGCTGATACTCGGTCTGCGACTCTAACCAGGACATCGCCGCGTCTGTTGGTGGAGGTCTAAAGAACATTGTGCTGCACCGACTCCTGATTGTCGGTATCAGTTGCCCGGGAGTGTCGGCAATCAATACGAAATGGGTACCTGAAGGAGGCTCTTCAAGACATTTCAGCAACGCGTTGGCCGACTGTATGTTCAACACTTCGGCCGGCGCGATCAGCACATATTTTCCCTTGCCTCTCTGGGCGGTCTGATAGGCCCAATCCACCATGGTCCGCACCTGATCAATCTTGATCTGGTCGGATCCGTCCTCAGGCATCAGTTCAAATCTGTCTGGATGCGTCTCCGCCTTCCTCAATAGACAATTGGCACAAACGCCGCAGGCATCAACACTCCCATCGTTATCGGCGCAAAGTCGCAAATCCATCAATCGGTTTGCGAACAACCGCTTACCTAGGCCTGTCGGTCCGGCGAACAGCAATGCGTGAGGTAGACGATTGGCGGCAACCTGAGCCTGAATCCTCTGCCAGTGTTCAACGTGCCAGGGCAACAGAGCCGACGCTGCCATCTCAGGTCCCCTCCGCGATAAACGAATCCATCGTTTGTCGGACCAGGTTTGCTACTGCAGCTTCATCACCCGAAGCGTCGATCACCCGATAGTGAACGCCAGTCGCCGCCCGTTCGAGAAAGGTCTGTCGAATCCGTTCAAAGAAGTCCATCTGCTCGCGTTCAAATCGATCCTTGTCACCACGGGACGCCACACGCGCCAAGCCATCCTCAACAGGCAAATCAAGGACAAGCGTCAGGTCGGGTGCAAAACCCTGTAACGCCAGATCCTCAGTCTGCCCGATAATCAATTCAGACAACCCGCGCCCTCCACCCTGGTAGGCGTAGGTTGAATCGGTGAAACGATCACAGACCACCCACTGTCCTCGCGCAAGCGCCGGTTTGATGATCTCACTGATATGTTGCGCACGCGCTGCAAACATCATCAGCAATTCTGCAACCGGATCGATTGTCCCGGACTCGGGATCGAGCAGTAGAGTCCTCAGCTGTTCGCCCAGCGACGTACCCCCGGGCTCCCTTGTCGACACGTAGCGCAAACCGTGCTCACGGAGCCATTGCTCGACCACAGATACACAGGTGGACTTTCCAACCCCTTCAGCACCCTCGATGGTGATTAAACGTCCCGACTGTTTCATGCATCTATTCTCGCCATTCACAACAGGGACGTCGACCACTGAAGGGCTCGCGCAGCATCAGGGAGTTCCCAGCTGGTATCGGCGAACTGCAGCCTGGTGTTCCTCCAGCGTACGGGAAAACTGGCTTGATCCATCCCCCCGGGACACAAAGTAGAAATAGTCCGACAGTGCCGGATTCAAGACCGCATTGATCGCAGCTCTGCCGGGACTACAGATTGGGGTGGGTGGCAAACCGTGTCGACGATAGGTGTTGTAGGGTGTTGTCGTGCGCAGATGCTGACGTGTGATATCACCATCAAAATCCGGGATGCCGTAGATGACTGTGGGATCCGACTCCAATCGCTGCCCTTGCCGAAGCCTGTTCACAAAAACACTGGCTATCATTTTGCGTTCACTCGAAAGCCCCGTCTCCTTTTCAACAATGCTGGCCAGTATCAGCGTTTCGTAAGCAGTCGCCAGCGGCGTCTCACCCCTATTCTGCCATTCCTCAGAGAGTACTGACTTCATCCGCAGATAGGCGCGGCGCAACACTGACAGCTCAGAATCACCTCGACGGTAGTAGTAGGTATCCGGATAGAACATTCCTTCCGGTGCATAGTCAATGCCGGGCTCGATGGCACGCATCAGATCCATGTCAGTGGCGTGCTTCGTGGCAACGATCCCCGGCTGTGCGCGCATGTGATCGCGCCACTGTGAAATCGTCAATCCCTCTGGGAACGTCAGACGGTGCTGTATGACATCGCCTGCCTGAAAGCGAATGACTGCCTCACCAACCGTTTCACCAGGGCGCACCTCATACTCCCCTGCTTTGATCGATGAATCGTCGACCCAATTGGCAACCCGGACATAGTAGTAAAATGAGTCCGAGGAAGAAATGATCTCTTTTTCGGAAAGTCCTTTTGCAAGATGTGTAACGGACATTCCGGGTGTGATGTGAATCACCCCATCATTCTCAACGTTCAATGGCTGCCGGGCGTATTGACCAAACAAGATCATGGCAGTACCTAGTCCAACCGCGAGAATACTCAGACTGACCAGACCTGTACCAAGCAGCCGTTGTTTCATAACACTCATTGGGAAGCAGGTTGCCCGTGTGGCATCGGAGTTGGGTCAGTCCAGTTTTCGGAAAACCAGCGTGCCATTGGTCCCGCCAAACCCAAACGAATTCGACATGACGACGTTGATCGGCATTTCACGGGCGTTTCCCGGGACATAGTCCAGGTCACACTGTTCGTCTGTATTCTCGAGATTGATCGTGGGTGGCGCGACCTGGTTCGCGATCGCCTTGACACACACACCCGCTTCTACAGACCCGGACGCACCGAGCAGGTGACCAATCATGGACTTCGTGGAACTCACTGCAACGCTTTTCGCACCGTCACCCATGACAGACTTGATGGCCATGGTCTCAGCCACATCACCTAGCGGCGTCGAGGTGCCATGCGCATTGATATAGTCGACATCGGCAGGATGGACTTCTGCGTTTCTGAGAGCATTACGCATCGACATCGCAGCCCCTTCGCCGTTTTCAGACGGTGATGTCATGTGACTGGCATCCGCACTCATGCCAAAACCTGCAATTTCACAGTAGATCTTTGCACCCCTGGCCCTGGCGTGCTCGTATTCTTCCAAAACAAGCACTGACGAGCCGTCGCTGAGCACAAAACCATCCCGATCCCGGTCCCAGGGACGACTTGCCCGCTCGGGATCATCATTGCGACCGGACAAGGCCTTCATCGCAGCAAAACCAGCCATCGTCGTTGGTGACATGGATTTCTCGGCACCACCCGCCAGCATCGCGTCCACATCCCCTTCCGCAATCATTCGTGCTGCAAAACCGATGTTGTGCGCACCGGTTGTGCATGCGGTTGTTATGGCAATGTTGGGCCCCTGCATACCGAACATGATGGATAGGTGACCTGCAACCATGTTGATAACGCAGGAGGGCACAAAGAATGGGGACACGCGCCTCGGACCACGGTCCAGAACAATGCTGTGACATGCCTCGATCGTTGCGATGCCGCCGATACCCGACCCAACGGCAACCCCGATCCGATGTCGGTTTTCATCAGTCACCTCGAGACCCGAATCGTTCATCGCCTGAATTCCGGTGATCAGGCCAAACTGTATGAATCCGTCCATACGTCTTGCCTCTTTCATCGGGATGTATTCACCGATATCAAACTCCGGAACAGTTCCAGCAATTCGAACCGAGAACTCGGAGGCATCAAAATCAGTGATGGGCGTAATACCGCTTCTACCCTCGAGCATGTTGGACCAGCTTTCGTCCACACTGCAGCCGAGAGGTGACAACATCCCCAACCCGGTAACAACAACCCTTCTCTTACTCACTACACCTCTCCATGAACGAACACAAATCCGTTACCACGCCGAAACGGTGGCCATTCCCCAAATACAAAGGCCGCATCCGTTCAGCAACGAATGCGGCCTTCATCATCCAGTAATAACTCTGACTGTGCAGCGTTGCCTAGGTGTGCGTGTTGATATAGTCGATCGCTTCTTTCACCGTGGTGATCTTTTCTGCTTCCTCATCTGGAATCTCAGTCTCAAACTCTTCTTCTAGGGCCATCACCAGTTCTACCGTGTCCAGTGAATCTGCTCCGAGGTCTTTAACAAATGAAGCCTCTGGCTTCACTTCATCTTCCTCAACCCCCAACTGTTCGCAGACCAGCTTTGTCACGCGCTCTACTGTGGTACTCATGTTACCGTTCTCTCCTCATTGTGAAGCCCTCTCTGGCTTGGGGCTTCGCTAGTTTAATGAAACGCCGGACAGGCGATCAAGTGATTCATCTCGGCCTCAGGCCATATACATGCCACCATTCACGTGAACCGTCTCTCCGGTCACGTAGGCTGCAGCGTCGCTCGCCATAAAAGTAACAACGCCGGAGATCTCTGCAGGATCACCCAGTCGTCCCAGTGGTACACGTTCCAGCAGTGCTTCCCTTTGATCATCGGGTAACCCGGCGGTCATATCCGTACCAATAAAGCCAGGCGCAATACAATTGACCGTAATGTTCCTGGATCCGAGTTCGGCGGCCAGTGCACGACTGAAGCCCTCCATTCCCGCCTTCGCAGCAGCATAATTGGACTGTCCTGCATTGCCCATGCTACCCACAACGGAAGAAATATTGATAATCCGTCCCCATCTCGCCTTCGTCATTCCCCGAAGACACTGACGGCACATCCGTTGTACGGCCGTCAGGTTCGTACCAATCACATCATCCCATTCATCGGGCTTCATGCGCATGGCAATATTGTCGCGAGTGATACCGGCGTTGTTGACCAGTATCAGTGGCGCTTGCTGCTCCTTGATTGCTTCGAAAAAGTGATCAATGGAGTCGCTATCCGAGACGTTCAGAACGTAGCCACGATGGCCACCATTGCCCGCATCAGAAAGTGATTCAGTGATACGATCTGCACCTGCTTCTGTCGTGGCGGTACCGATTACAAGAGCACCGGCATTCGCAAGGTCAAACGCGATCGCGCGACCGATCCCACGGCTGGCCCCAGTGACAATCGCCAACTTGTCAGTGATCCCCGGGACACCCATCTCAGGCAAGTGCTTCAATAGTGGACGCGACAGTTGGAACACTGTTCGCGGCCATGGTCTTCACCGACTTGTCGATGCGTTTGGCAAGACCGGCCAATACCTTGCCTGGTCCACATTCGATAGTCTCTGTCACACCTTCCAACAAGATGCGTCGAATCGTGTCAGTCCAGAGTACCGCACTATCCATCTGATCCACGAGATTCTGACGGATCTTGTCGGGGTCTTCGTGAAATTCCGCATCCACGTTCTGTATCACGCGAATCTGAGGGGCGTTGAAAGCGACCTTGTCGAGCTCCGCCGAAAGGTTCAGGGCGGCAGGTTTCATCAATGCGCTATGGAAAGGTGCACTCACCGGTAGCGCCATCGCCCTGCGGGCACCGGCGTCCTGACAAGCCACGATGGCTAGGTTGACTGCACCGGCGTGTCCGGCAATCACCAGTTGCCCAGGTGCATTGAAGTTAGCCGCTTGCACGATCCCCGTATCCGTACTGATCTCGTCGCAGATCCCGATCACCTGATCGTCTTCGAGCCCGAGAATTGCAGCCATGCTGCCTTCTCCAACGGGAACTGCTGTCTGCATGAACTGACCACGTTTCTGTACAAGGCGAACGGCGTCCGCGAACGTGAGCACGCCGGCTGCCACCAAAGCTGAGTACTCACCGAGGCTGTGTCCCGCGACAATACAGGGCGTTGGGCTCGCTGCATCTACAAAAAGACGCCATATCGCAATACTTGACGTCAGAATCGCAGGTTGTGTGAACTCGGTCTGGATGAGTTTCTCTTCGGGTCCACCTGATACCAGGGCCCGCAGATCGTATCCAAGGGCCTCAGACGCCTCAGTAAAGGTATCAGCGACGAGTGAATGCTCGCCCAACAAATCTGCTAGCATCCCAACTTCCTGGGACCCCTGCCCTGGAAATACAAAAGCCGTCCGGCCCATGACGGTGACCTATTCTTCTTCCTGCTGATGAACGACCTTCTTGCCCCGGTAGAATCCATCCGCCGTGACGTGATGACGCCGATGAATTTCACCGGTCATTGGATCTTCAGCCAACGTAGCGCGCTTCAAGCCGTCATGCGATCGACGCTGTCCGCGGCGAGACCGTGTAACCTTGTTCTGCTGGACTGCCATGGGTACTCCCTATTTACTTGCCGACCTTGTCGGTATTCATCTGATCAACTGTTGTGAAGCAGTGCTTGCCTGCCCCAGGAAACCTGTTTCCCTTCAGTTCTTTTCCTGCAATTCTGCCTTCATCGCCCCAAGCGCCGCAAACGGCCGATGCACATCCGGCGCATCCTCGTTTTCGTCCTGGCCGTTCGGGGGCCGAAAGTTCTCAATATCGGCCTCAGCACACGTATCGTGGCGAGGACTGATTGGCAAATCGATCATCAAATCATCCTCGATGATTTCAGCGATGCTGATTCGCTTCTCTTCGCAAACGACACCGTCTTCTTCCGGATCCAACGACGCCAGTGCGTCCTCTGACTCAACAATCAATGTGTCTATAACCGCCGTCAAATGCAGCGACACCGGTTCCATACACCGTTGACAGGTCAACAGAACATCTACTGAGACCTCGCCCGCAACCGATGGGCGATGTCGGCGCATCGAAAAATCCAGGGCAACCACTATCTGCTGATCGGTGGAAATCAACTGTTCACAGAGTCTTCCCAGACGCTCCAATGGAACGGTACCAGCCACCTGTTCACGATCACGCGCGAGCCGGCGATAATCAACGTCCAAGGGTAGGTGTCCGGGCGACATAAGGCGCGCATATTAGGCATCGGGTAGTACACTGTCAAAAGGAATTTGGCATCCTGAGTAACAAAAAATGTCCGAAAATCTGATACTTGCCTCAACATCTGCCTATCGGGTGAAATTGCTGGCCCAGTTGGGAATTCCCTTCGAGCAGGCGGCGCCAGACTATACGGAAATTACGGTGGCCAATGAATCTCCAGAGCAGCGCAGCCGAAGGCTCGCAGAAGGCAAGGCAGGTAGCATCAATCTGTCAGTACAGTCGGATGACATCATCCTGGGATCAGATCAGGTCGCCCATATGGCAGACGGCACCCTGTTGCACAAACCAGGAGGGTTCGATGCGGCCAGAGAACAACTCTTACGTTGCTCCGGCCAATGGGTTTCCTTCACCACCGGCATTTGCCTCAGGTCGCATTCCGACACCATGGTGGTGGACAGTGAGACTTTTCGAATCCGGTTCAGACCTCTCACAGAAACGATTATCGAGTCCTACCTCAGACGCGATCAACCATATGACTGTGCGGGCAGTCTGAAAGCAGAAGGACTGGGGATCACGTTGATTGGCGAAACGGATGGTCGGGACATCAACACGCTCTACGGTCTACCACTGATGCTGCTCAGTGATTATCTCATCAATCTCAATATTTTACTTTAAATATAAAACGTATTTTATTGATTTAAAAAATCTATATCTGAATCTGCATGAACGTCAAGATGGAGCTCGGGCAGTGAGAGTTTCAGTTCACGAGCATGGAGCATCAGCCGTGAATGACCTCGCTGGCGATCGAGGTTCAACTGCGATCTCTCCGCATACCGATCATCACCTGCAACCGGGTGACCCAGATATGCACTGTGTACGCGAATCTGGTGTGTACGACCCGTTACCGGCCATGCGTTGACCAGTGAGTAGTCACCCTCCTGTTCAATCACCTGGAACCGGGTTTCTGCGGGTTTGCCAGACTTCGTGACACGACTCAATC
>NTKD01000028.1 GCA_002457275.1 OM182 bacterium MED-G24 | reverse complement strand
GCAGAGATTATTGACTCCGTTGACGAAAGCGTTGACGCGACCCGCTGCCGTGGCCGGGCGGACTGTCAGCATGGTACAAAGTGCCTGACCCACGAACTTTGGTCTGATCTGTCGGAGCAGATTCATCAATTCCTTGCAGGGATTGATCTTGCGAGCGTCCTCGCACGACGTGGTGTCTTGACCGAGAACGCCGAGGAAACAGGCCAAGCAGAGTTGATTCGTTTGCCAGCTCGGGAAATTGCGCAATGAGATCACCGATCTACATGGACTACGCGGCAACGACGCCGGTTGATCCGCGGGTCGCACAGAAAATGAGCGAATGTCTGCTGGTCGAAGGCAACTTCGGGAACCCGGCGAGCCGAAGTCACAAGTATGGTTGGCAGGCTGAGGAAGCGGTAGAGGTCGCTCGTCGTCACGTGGCTGACCTGGTGAACTGTGATCCCCGTGAAATCGTCTGGACTTCCGGTGCCACGGAATCCGACAACCTGGCCATCAAAGGTGTCGTCGAACACGATGCGCCTCAGCGCCGCCATGTGATCACGTCCACAATCGAGCACAAAGCTGTTCTGGACACCTGCCAACATCTCGAGCAGTTGGGCTTCGAGGCGACCTATCTTGAACCACAGGCTGATGGAACGATCGCGCCACAACAGGTTGAAGAGGCAATCCGTCCAGATACCGCGCTGGTGTCCATCATGCACGTTAACAACGAGATTGGTGTGGCCAACGACATCGCCGCGATTGGCAACATCTGTCGTCAGCACGATGTGCTTTTTCATGTAGATGCGGCGCAAAGCGCAGGTAAGCTGCCGATTGATCTCTCGGAATTGCCGGTGGATCTGATGTCGTTCTCAGCGCACAAAATCTGCGGTCCGAAGGGGATGGGTGCGCTTTACGTTCGCCGTGACCCAAGAGTTCGTGTAGATGTACAGATTCATGGCGGTGGTCATGAACGCGGGATGCGATCCGGCACGCTGGCGACCCACCAGGTTGTGGGAATGGGCGAGGCGTTCCGAATCGCGAATGAGGAACTGGAGGAAGAATCCAAACGCATTTTGAATCTTCGCAATCGCCTCTGGGACGGATTGCAAAAGATGCCCGCAGTTCAGGTGAATGGCAACCTGGAGCAGCATGTTCCTGGAATCATCAACGTCAGTTTCGGGTTTGTGGATGGTGAAACTCTGGTTATGTCTTTGAATGATCTGGCGGTCTCGACGGGTTCTGCATGCACATCTGCTAGCATCGAACCATCTTACGTGCTGCGCGCGATTGGTTTGTCGGATGAACTGGCACACAGTTCACTTCGGCTCTCGATTGGTCGGTTTACCACGGAGCCCGACGTCGATTCTGCGATTGAACAGATTCGGCACGCAGTGGAAACCCTTCGAGAGAGTTCCGACGAGTGGCAGACGTGGCTGGCAAACCAGCCGAGGTCTGTGGGCGAATGAGCGCCGGGAGATCCCATGATGTCTGAGCAGATTGACGAGCTGATCAAACAGGACTACGAAGCCGGTTTTGTCACCGATATCGAGTCCGAAACACTGCCGCCTGGACTGAACGAAGAGGTGATCAGGTTCATCTCGAAGAGGAAGGACGAACCGGATTGGCTGCTCGAATGGCGGCTGAACGCCTACCGTCAGTGGCTCACCATGACCGAGCCCGACTGGGCGCACGTGACCTACCCTGAGATCGATTTTGGCGCGATCTCCTACTATTCAGCACCGAAGAGTCTTGAGGACAAACCGAAGAGTCTTGAAGAGGTGGACCCGGAATTGCTGGCAACCTACGAAAAGCTCGGAATCCCGCTGCATGAGCAGGAAATGTTGGCCGGGGTTGCTGTTGATGCGGTGTTCGATTCGGTATCCGTCGCAACGACGTTCCGGGAGAAACTGAAGGAAGCAGGTGTCATTTTCTGCCCCATCAGCGAGGCGGTGAAGACTCACCCTGATCTGGTCCGAAAGCACCTTGGTAGCGTCGTCCCGGTTTCCGACAACTATTATTCCGCTCTGAATTGTGCCGTGTTTTCGGATGGCTCCTTTGTCTATATCCCCAAAGGCGTCCGCTGCCCCATGGAACTGTCCACCTACTTCCGAATAAACGAGGCCAAGACGGGACAGTTCGAACGAACCCTGATCGTGGCGGACGAGGGCAGTGAGGTGAGCTACCTTGAAGGCTGTACTGCACCGATGCGTGACGAAAACCAGTTGCATGCGGCGGTTGTTGAACTGGTCGCACAGGATGACGCGCGTATCAAGTATTCGACGGTTCAGAACTGGTATCCCGGTGATCAGGAAGGCCGCGGCGGCATCTACAACTTCGTCACCAAACGGGGAGTTGCGCATACCAACGCGCGTATCTCATGGACGCAGGTGGAAACCGGTTCAGCGATCACGATGAAGTATCCAAGTTGCGTTCTGAAGGGTGACAACAGTGTCGGTGAGTTCTATTCCGTCGCGTTATCCAATAATCATCAGCAGGCGGATACCGGGACCAAGATGATCCATATCGGTCGCAATACTCGATCGACGATTGTCTCCAAAGGTATTTCTGCAGGCCACGGCTCAAATACCTATCGAGGTCTCGTGCGCATGAATCCAGGCGCTGAAAACGCTCGTAACTATACCCAGTGCGATTCGCTTCTGATTGGTGATCAGTGTGGTGCGCATACGTTCCCCTACATTGAAGGCAAGAATCCTAAGGCCATCATTGAACATGAGGCGACAACGTCACGGGTCAGTGAGGATCAGTTGTTCCTCTGTCAGCAACGTGGGTTGGATGCAGAAAAGGCGGTTGCCATGATTGTGAACGGGTTCTGTAAAGAAGTCTTCAGGGAGCTTCCCATGGAGTTTGCAGTGGAGGCAGGGAAATTGCTCGAAGTAAGTCTCGAAGGAGCGGTCGGCTGATGCTGAGCATAAGGAATCTGCATGCGTCGGTTGACGATACCGAGATACTGAAGGGGCTCAGCCTTGAAGTTGGTGACGGTGAGGTGCATGCCATCATGGGGGTCAATGGATCCGGCAAGAGCACGCTGGGACATGTGCTCGCGGGGCGACCCGGTTATACCGAGACGGAAGGTTCGGTCCAGATGGATGGCCAGGATCTGTTGGCGCTGGAACCTGAGATTCGAAGCCGTGAGGGGTTGTTCCTCGCATTTCAATATCCAGTGGAAGTGCCAGGTGTCACAAACCTCGAGTTTCTGAAGGCGGCAGTTGAAGCCCGGGCGAACCACCGAGGTGAGGAGCCACCCAACGCAAGTGAGTTTCTGAAACAGGCGCGTGCGCTCTGTGATGCGGTGAACCTGGACCAGGCTTTCCTGCGCAGGGGCGTGAACGAAGGGTTCTCGGGTGGTGAGAAGAAGCGCAATGAACTGATGCAGATGATGCTGTTGCAGCCGAAGGTCGCCATCCTCGATGAGACGGATTCCGGCCTCGATATTGATGCACTTCAGGTGGTGGCTGACGGCGTCAACGGTCTGCGCGCGCCAGATCGTTCGTTCGTGGTGATTACGCATTATCAGCGTCTGCTCAACTTTATTGAGCCTGACTATGTTCACGTGCTGGTCGGCGGACGCATTGTCCGGTCTGGCGACAAGTCACTGGCACTGGAATTGGAAGAAAAAGGGTACCGTTGGCTGGAAGACGAGGTCGCGTGATGGACTTCGAGCAGCTGGCTGTTGCGCCGGTAGAAAGCCCGGCGTGGCTGCGTGACTTTCAAACAGCGTCACGTTCGGCGCTTGTCGGTGTGCCATGGCCTGATCGGAAGACAGAGGCATGGCAGAACACAAGCCTGCGGGCGTTGACCGCGGATTCCTTTGATACTTCATCGGGCGTTGATGGTTCCGGCGATCCGAACGAATATCTGATCGAAGATCTGAACTCGACGGACCTGGTCTTTGTTGATGGAACATATCTTCAGGATCTCTCGGATCCAGTACCGTCTGGCGTGAGCCTTGTGCATCTATCGGATGCCAACGAGGCTGAGGCAGGAATGATTCGTTCTCGAATTGGAACGGTGGTGCCGCCCACCCATCACTTTGCGCAACTGAATGGCAGCAGACTTGATGATGGAATCCTACTTCGGTTCCGCGGGGCGGTCTCGCAGCCCGTCAGAATCGTCTGGCAGTCGACCGGGACCAGGTCGCTGAATCATCGGCTGCTCGTGTTGATGGAGGAAGGCAGCCAGGCGACGCTGATTGAACACTTCTGTGGTGCAGGGGAAGCATTTACCAACAGTGTCAGTGAGTTGGATCTGGCGAACAACAGTCATCTCTACCACTGCCGGTTACACCTCGAGAAGGAAACAGGTATTCACATCGGGGGGGCTCACGCTCGGCTTGGTTCTCATGCGTCGTTTGGAGGATTCCATCTGGGCACAGGCGGGCCGTTGAAACGGGTTGATGTTACGATTGATCATGCTGGTGCCGGTGCAACAAGCTTGCTGTCGGGGGCCTACCTGCTGAGAGCCTCACAGCGAATCGACTATCACGTCTGTGCTGAACACAGCGCACCACAGTGTGATAGTCAGTCCACATTTCGCGGTATTATTGCGGATAAGGCGAGAGCAGTCTTCAACGGGCGGATACATATTCATCGCGGAGCGAGAAAAACCCAGGCGACGCTGGACAACAAGAATCTACTCACGAGTGATAGTGCGCAGGTCAACACCAAGCCGGAGCTTGAGATCTACAATGATGACGTGTCCTGCGCGCATGGCGCGACGGTCTCCCAGCTGTCCGGCGAATCCCTGCACTATCTGAGGTCCCGGGGGCTCGGGACCGAGGCCGCTTTTCGGCTGCTCAATTTTGCGTTTATCAACGAGCTGTTGGATCGCGCACCTGAACCGGCGCTGGCGGCATTCCTGAGAACGAAGCTGCAGAGCTGGTTCGATCGGGGCGGCTCATGAATGCAGTGGCATCGACGTTGGATATCTCAGCGCTGAGGGATCAGTTCCCGATACTGGCGACGGAGATCAATGGGCACCCGCTCACCTACCTGGACAGCGCAGCGACCACGCAGAAGCCTGATGCGGTCATCGATGCAATTTCGGATTACTACCGACACGACAATGCAAACGTGCATCGTGCCGCACACACTCTCGCAGATCGGGCGACTTCCGCGTTTGAAGGTGCACGCAAGAAGGTGGCTGCATTTGTTGGCAGCGAGAATGAAAAACAATTGGTCTGGACGCGGGGAACCACCGAGGCCATCAATCTCGTTGCCTATGCCTGGGGAGGCAGGGTCTTGCAGGAAGGTGACCAGATTCTGGTATCTACACTGGAACATCATTCCAATATCGTGCCCTGGCAGTTGGTGGCGGCGCGTTGTGGCGCCGAGGTCGTGCCGATCCGGATCACGGATGCCGGTGAAATAGACCTTGAGGAACTCCGGCGTCTCTTAAAGGGACCGGCACGAATGGTCGCTGTTGGACATGTCTCGAATGCGCTGGGAACGGTGAACCCGGTGCGGGAGATCGCCAAGCTGGCACATGAAGCAGGAGCCCTGGTGCTGTTTGATGGGGCACAGGCGACAGCACACCAGGTGGTTGATGTGCGTGAACTCGGCTGTGACTTCTATGCGTTTTCGGGTCATAAGATGTATGGGCCCACGGGAATTGGCGCGCTGTGGGGGCGTGAGGAACTGCTGGCTGAAATGCCACCCTGGCAGGGTGGTGGTGAGATGATCGACGAGGTGTCATTCGATGGCTCGACGTTTCAGCAGATCCCCTATCGTTTCGAAGCTGGCACGCCGGACATTGCAGGCGCCGTGGGCCTTGGTGCGGCCGTAGATTTTCTGAATGGACTGGATCGTGATGCGATTGCGGCTCACGAAAATGACATTCTGCAGTACGCCATTGAACGGGGTGACGACTTTGATGGTCTCACTCGTTACGGCTGCGCTAGCCAGGTGTCAGGCGCCTTTAGTTTTGTGCTGAACGGTTTGCCCTCTGCGGATGTTGGGATGTTGCTGGATCAACAGGGTATAGCATTACGTACCGGGCATCATTGTACCCAGCCCCTGATGAGCCGGTTCGAAATTTCGGGTACTGTGCGCGCCTCGTTCGCGCTCTACAATACTCGAGAGGAAGTCGATCGGTTGTTTACGGGACTGGCCAAGGTGAGGACAATGTTGTCATGAAGACCGCACAACAAAGTAGTGGGGTAATCCAGAATGAGCGTTGAAACATATAGTCCTGATGCGGATCCGTCCGAGACGATCTCGGTATCCGCTTCTGCTGCAAAACACTTCGAATCACAGCTCGCTCGAAGCGGTCATCGGGGTGTCCGGATTACGCTGAAAGAGAGCGGATGTTCCGGTTATATGTATGATATCGCAGAGGTTGATGAACCCGCGTCCGGTGATATCACGATGCCGCTTGAGAATGGCGTGCAGGTCTACCTGGACGCGCTGCACGCGGCCGCGCTTCGGGGGACCGAGGTGGACTATACTCGTGACGGACTTAATCAGAATCTGCGGTTCAACAACCCGAATGCCACGGATGCCTGTGGTTGTGGCGAGAGCTTCAACATCGATCTGTCCGAAACATCTGCGGACAGCCACTGACGGATGAGCGCTCCTTTGAATATGGGTTCAGAGCGACGAATGGTCGTGACGACGCGGGAATGTCAGGGGCGACTGGTCCCCGTCGGAGATACTGTGGCGATCCCTAGGGATGTTTTCGTCACGCTCACCCAGACCGAAGGTGGCAACTACACGATTATCCATCAGGGAAACATGATTCGCATTGATGGCGTGGATGCCGATGTACTGGGACTGCGGCCGCTCGAGATCACCTTCGAGGATAAGGGGGACGATCAGATCCACGAATCACAGGTCTGGGAAGCTTTGCATACTGTATTCGACCCGGAGATTCCGGTAAGCCTCACCGATCTGGGACTCGTCTACGGTGTAGACATTGATCAACAGACGTCTAAGGTCGCCATACAGATGACGCTGACGGCGCCCGGGTGTGGTTTCGGGCAGGTGATGGTGGGCGACGTTGAATCCAGGGTCTCCCTGGTGCCCAACGTCAAAGTCGTGGAGGTTGAGCTTGTATTCGACCCTCCCTGGTCTCGAGAAATGATGACCGATGAAGCGCGGCTGGCGACCGGGCTCTTCGACTGACCTCGATTTGATTGCGCGATGACAGACTGCGACAACTCCGGCGGTAACCCTTTCGGGACAGCCATCACGACGACCGACATCCGGGAAACCCTTGATTTTATGGAGGACTGGGAGGCGAGATATCGGTACATCATCGACCTCGGAAAGTCTTTGCCAGAGATGCCTGCATCCGATCGTACAGATGAATCAGTTGTACGTGGCTGTCAGAGCCAGGTCTGGCTGAACTCGCATCGGGAAGGCGATCGTCTCTGGTTCCAGGCAGATAGTGACGCCTTCATTGTTAAAGGCCTGCTCGGGGTTATCCTGGCGGCCTATAACGGACAGACGTCCGCTTCGGTCCTCGCGTTTGATGTCGACGACTACCTTGATCAGCTGGATCTGCTAAGACATCTGAGCAGTACTCGCAGCAATGGCCTGCGGGCGATGATTGACCGTATCAGGGCCGAAGCCGCCAGATAGACCTGAAAAACTGGTATAGGTCGATGATAGGTTCGATGAACCGCTGAAATACGGCCGGACGAGCTCTGTTTCGTCTATAATGCCCGCCTTCGATCCGTCGGATCTGAATTCCAAACCAACAAGGAGTGAATTCATGGGCGTTGAACGCACCTTTTCCATCATCAAACCCGATGCTGTCGCCAAAAATGTCATCGGTGACATTGTTTCGCGTTTCGAAAAAGCCGGGCTGCAGGTGATCGCATCGCGGTTGGCGCGTTTGACCCAGGAACAGGCCGGTGGCTTTTACGCCGAGCATGAAGGCAAGCCGTTCTATGACTCATTGGTGGAATACATGACCTCTGGTCCTGTGATTGTTCAGGTACTCGAAGGCGAAGGTGCGATTGCACTGAATCGTGAGTTGATGGGCGCTACGAATCCCAAGGAAGCTGCGGCCGGAACAATCCGTTCAGATTTTGCGGAATCTATCGATGCCAACGCGGTCCATGGTTCGGACAGTCCTGAATCTGCGGCGCGGGAAATCGCATACTTTTTCAGCGATGATCAAATCTGCTCACGGTAGCCTGCGTATCGCCCAATGATGACCAACAGCACCAATGATCTCGTCAACTTTCTGGGTATGGATCGCGCCCAGCTGACGACGCTGTTTGCTGAACTCGGCGAAAAACCCTATAGGGCTGAGCAGATGATGAAGTGGATGCATCATCGCCAGGTCAGTGACTTTGATGACATGACCGACATGTCGAAGAAGCTGCGGTCCCGGCTGTCAGAACTCGGCCGGGTTCACGAAGCCCCTGTGGCAGAATCCTTTGAATCAGTCGACGGCACCCGAAAGTGGCTCGTACGGGCTGCGTCTGGTTCCCTGGTAGAAACGGTATTTATTCCTGAAAACAATCGGGGCACGTTATGCGTTTCATCGCAGGTAGGCTGTGCCCTAGATTGCAGTTTCTGTTCGACCGGGAAACAAGGTTTCAATAGTAATCTCACTTCCGGCGAGATCGTGGGTCAGGTACGTATGGCCAACCGGTTGCTGGCAGATGTCTATCCGGATCGTGCTCATGCGGTCACCAATGTGGTAATGATGGGCATGGGCGAGCCGCTGCTGAACTTCGACAACGTCGTCGCCGCGGTGGACATCATGATGGATGACCTCGGCTATGGCATCTCAAAGCGAAAAGTCACCATCTCAACCGCCGGTGTGGTTCCAGGTATCGAGAAGTTGATTGAAACGACGGATTGTTCTCTGGCGCTTTCGCTGCATGCACCGAACGATGCGCTACGCAATGAACTGGTACCCATCAATCGTCGCTACAATATTGAGAGCCTCTTGGATGCGGCACGGCGCTATACGCGGAATCTGGGTGAAAAACGAACTGTAACGGTGGAATATACGGTCATCGATAAGGTGAACGACCAACCAGAGCATGCGGTAGAACTAGCGGAACTACTCAGATCGCTGCCCTGTAAGATCAACCTGATACCTTTCAATCCGTTTCCAGGTTCCGGTTATCGCAGACCGTCATCAATGAATATCCGGCGGTTTCAGGACCGCCTGGTTCGGGCAGGTCATTCCGTGACGGTTCGTACCACGCGTGGTGAAGATATCGAAGCTGCCTGTGGCCAGCTGAAAGGGAAGATTGCAGACAAGACCCGCAGACAGGAGCAGTATCGAATGATTGCCTCGGAGGCGCAGGCATGACCAGATATAGATTCAAACCGGCGACGACCATGTTGTTGCTCGCACTGGCAATCAGTGCCTGCACAACAGAACAGGTACCCGTCGACAATGACGAGTTGATCGACAAGCTGGTTACGCTTGGTATCGGCTACATACGAAACGGTCAGCTAAGCCGTACGATGGAACATCTGGATCGTGCGCATGAGATCGCGCCAAGTTCTGCGCAGGTACATAACACATTGGGGCTCGCGTTTCAGGTTGAGCAGGATGCTGTTACTGCTGAGCAGTATTTTGAGAAAGCGCTCCGTTACAGCAATGGCGATACACGGATCAGGAATAATTATGCCGCGTTCCTCTTTGGAGAAGAGCGTTACAGGGAAGCCATCGAGAAACTCCAATTCGCGGCAGAAAACCAGTTCTATGAGGGGCGGGCAATCGTGTTTGAAAATCTCGGTGTCAGTCATCTGAAGATTGGCGAGCTGACGATTGCAGAGGAGTCCTTTCTGAAGAGACTCGCTTTGAAATCAGCCCTGGTGCGATCCTTGCTGGAACTGGCTGAGATCAGGACAGACCAGCAGAACTGTGTCGTAGCCCGGGATCTCTACCAGCGGTACCACACGGTGGGAGAACACAGTGCGCAGAGCCTCTGGATCTGCGTACGACCGGCGCGGGTGTTCGAAGAGGAGGATGAAGAAGCACGTTGCGGTTTGATGTTCTGCAACGTGTTTCCGGCAGCGCTGGCGTCTCAAGAATATGCAGATTCGCTGAGTAGTTCAGGCTAGTAGAGCCACGATGTTCATGTCCCCTACAGACCGGATCGATACTGCGATCTCATGAGTGACTCGGTAAATCAGTCTCAGTCTCAGGCACAGTCTCTATCCACGGTGTTGTCCGCCCGTCGAGAAGCACTGGGCCTGTCTCAGAAACAGGTTGCCGATGAGCTGTTTCTGACCGCTGGCTACATCAGCCACATTGATGAAGGTGAATTTGATCGGTTGCCGAACCCCGCCTATATCAAGGGTTACCTGCGTTCCTATGCGAGGTTGGTAGAGATTGATGGGGACCGGATTGTTGCCGCGTACGAGGCAGAGTACGACCATCCTCAAGAGCCAGAACTGCGCGACGTGAGCGAAGAAGAAGTGGGTTCGGCTGTGTTTACTGGACCGGTGCTCACGACAGGGCTGGTAGGACTTGGTGTTACGATCGTGCTGGTACTGGTCGTCTGGTGGCTGGTTGGCGAAGACGAGGCAACCGGGCACGATTTTTCGCAAGCGACCGAGACCGCCAGTCTTTCTGTGACTCAACAGGAACAACCACGTGTTGAGAACGACCGCGCTGACCCGCTTGTTAATCTTGAGACCCTGTTGAGTGAACGTGATCGTTCAGGTTCGTTGGACAATACAACTGCGGAGGTGCCGGACAATGTCGTTCAGGGCGGTGGCATGACTGCAGAATTCCCTTCCCTGGTGGCGGCTGAACAGCAATCGCTGCAAAGCGACATTCAAGACAGTCGTGGGGACCTGGATCTGTCTTCCGACGATGTACAGATGGCGGGTAATGCGGGGCTGGTTAATAACGTACCTTTGTTTTCCGACGTCAGGATTGATCGTCGTGTTGAAGCTGGCGTTCGTTACGTTGATGTGACCGCAAACGGGTCGGATCAACTGTCAATCCGGTTTTCCGGCGAGTGCTGGCTGAGGGTGAGCGACGCCGATGGACGTCAACTATACGCGGATCTGAATCGTGGCGGTGATGTCCTCAACGTACGAGGGAAAGGCGACTTCACGATATTGTTGGGGCGCGGATCGGTAGTGGGCATCGAGTTTAATGGCGATACGATCGATGTGGGCCCTTATATCCGGGACGACGAGACGGCACGTATCAGGACTCAAGACCTCTAACCAACTTGATGAATCAAGTGACGAACTGCCGGGTACGGAAGGCACGACCATGAAAATCAAAGCACTGAGAGGAATGCAGGACCTGCTGCCTGAGAAACAGGTGATTTTCAGACATATCGAGTCCTGTGTCGGTGAGGTGCTGAAAGCCTACGGATACCGGCAGATCGGTCTGCCGCTGCTTGAATCGACCGATCTGTTTGCCAGGCTGGTGGGTGGTTCCACAGAGGTTGTGCAGAAGCAGATGTACACCTTTGAAGATAAGAGTGGCGACAACGTTACCTTGCGACCTGAAGGCACCGCCGGTTGTGTCAGGGCTGCGCTTGAACATGGTCTTACATTCAATCAGGTACAGCGTCTTTGGTATGCGGGCCCGATGTTTCGATATGAACGGCCGCAGAAGGGGCGCTATCGTCAGTTCGAGCAGATCGGTTGTGAGTGTTTTGGCATGCCGGGACCTGACATCGATGCAGAACTCCTGTTGATGCTGCATCGCATATGGGCCGCGCTTGGTGTTACTGCGGATATCAATCTGGAACTCAACACCCTAGGGGATACCGTTGCTCGAAAACGCTATAGTAACGCGCTGGTTGACTACTTCACGCCTCAGTCAGAGCAACTGGACGATGATGGACGTCGCCTTCTGACCAGCAATCCACTACGCATTCTGGATAGTAAACATGAGGGGACGAAGGCGCTGTTGGCTGAAGCGCCCCTTCTGACATCCTTTGTGGACGAAGAGGCCGCTTTACATTTTGAAGGCCTTCGACGGAACCTTGAACAAATGCAGGTGCCCTATACGGTGAATCCTCGCATAGTGCGGGGTCTGGATTACTACAATCGAACCGTCTTCGAATGGACCACAGATACGCTTGGCTCGCAGGGCACGGTGTGTGGCGGTGGTCGATACGATGGTCTGGTGGAGGAGTTGGGAGGACGATCGGTACCCGCAGTGGGGTTTGCCATGGGACTGGATCGACTGGCATTGATGCTGGAAGACAAGTTTGAGCCACCTGCAGAAGCAGATGTTTTTGTGGTGTCAGAAACTGGCGCGCGAAGTCAGGCCCTGGTTCTGGCTGAACAGATTCGCAGTTGGCGGGCAGGCTTACGGGTCGTTACACATTGTGGTGAAGGGAAATTCAAGAGTCAGTTCAAGAAAGCTGATGCCAGCGGCGCACAGATCGCTGTCGTCATCGGAGAATCCGAGATGCGGTCGGGAACCGTGACAGTGAAACCGCTCCGAGGGCAGGCAGATCAGCAGACAGTTGATGAGTCGAATATGACTGACCTATTGGCGCTTTGGCTGGACAAGACAGCCTAGTCGCCGGGAGATGGCGGCCTGGAATGTGGCATGAGCGTATTCTCAGACGTCAATACGAAGAGAACGAGAGACAAGAGAAGAGCAGGAGAACAAGGTGGCTGACGACGACGAACAGTTGGAGGCAATTAAGAACTGGTGGAACGAGAACGGTACATCGCTGGTGTTTACGCTGGTTGTCGTGGTGGCGGGTATCTTTGGTTATCAGGCTTGGGAAAACCAGCAGGAAGCCTCGGCCGATCAGGCGTCCGTGATTTATGAGGACCTGGTGTCTGCGATTGTGAAAGAGAGTCCTCTGCAGGCGCTCTCGGAAGATGATATTTCTACGGGCCGATTCCTGGCTGGTCGCCTTCAGGATGAACACGGTGGATCCGGGTATGCGCAACTGGCGACGCTCCTGCTTGCCAAGTTGTCCGTGGAAGCGGGTGATCTCTCTGCCGCAGAAAAGGAGTTACGCTGGGTGCTCGACAACGGCGCTGATGAAAGCCTGGAACCGATTGTCAGGTTGAGACTGGCCCGGATACTCCTTGCCCAGGAACAAACGGATGCTGCGTGGGATGTGGTGACTGCATTGCCTGAGGAAGGTGCATTCGCCAGCAGTATTGCCGAGGTGCGTGGTGACATTGCACTTGCACAGGGTGATGAACGGGGCGCCTACGACGCGTACCAACGAGCGACCGAGGCGCTTCCGGACAATTCAGCCAGACCCCTGCTGGAGATGAAGCGAGACAATCTGTCACCGCCTGATGTGGCTGCCGTATTGGAGGAGTCGTGATTGGAATGACCTGCTGCACCCGCGTTCGATGCGGGATTGTTCTTCTCATTGCGTTCCTTTTTGTGATCACGGGATGTGCGACCGACGAGGAGGAAGTCCAAGAAAAACGCCAGAAGCGACTGGAGGATAAAGAGAAGCGCTTGGCCCGTCGTCCGGCGCAGCTGAAACACTTCATTCGGGAGCAGGAAATCGGCGTGCGGTGGGAACGACCTGTTGGTGGTCCGGCCCGTGACGACGCAGTACAGCTGGAACCTGCATTATCCGGGAGTCGCGTCTTTGCAGCCTCCGCGGACGGTAACATCATGGCGGTTGCCACAGGTGATGGTGACGTTCTCTGGTCGGTTGATGTGGTTTCCTTTTATGACGAGGCCGAGCGTGATACCGCATTTTCTCCGAGGGCCGATGTCATCATTGGTGGTGTTGGCCTTGGAGCCGATCTGGTATTGGTGGGAACTTCCGCGGGCGACATGGTTGCGTTGAATCAGAGTGACGGCAGCCTCGCGTGGCGAACTCGAATGACCAGCGAAGTCCTAGCACCTCCTCAGGCAGACAGCTCGATTGTGGTAGCGCATGCGATTGATGGACGCGTGACAGGACACGATGTGCTCGATGGTTCTCGCCAGTGGATGTATACGGTGTCTATTCCCAGTCTGACCATTCGAGGCACGGCGACGCCTCTGATGCTGGGTGAAATGGTGATAGCCGGTTTTTCGAACGGTCGGGTCGTTGGACTCAACAAGAGAACTGGTGTGCCAATGATGGACCAGCGGGTTGCGGCCGCGAAAGGCAAGTCTGATCTCGAAAAACTGATTGATATCGATGGCGATATGGTGACGTCTGGTCCGATATTATTTGTGGTCAGCTTCCAGGGTAATGTTGTCGCCATCAACACGCAGAACGGACGTATTCTCTGGGCTCGACAGGCATCGAGCGCGCTGGGGCTGGCATCCGGGTTCGGGAATGTCTACGTGGTGTCTGAAGACGATCACCTGATTGCAATGAACGAACAGAATGGTGAGAACTCCTGGCGAAACGAATCGTTGAAAAATCGAAGTCTGTCACCACCGGTGACGGTGAGCAGTTTCGTTGTGGTGAGTGACTACAAAGGTGTGATGCACGTCCTGGCGCAGACTGACGGCCGATTTGTCGCCCGGAAACGCCTGGACAACCAGGGGATGCGTGCACCAGTGCTCGCGGATGGCAACCGGATGTACGCGATGGGCAACAGCGGACGGTTGTATGCGCTGGAGATCCGATAAGGACAATTGGCGCGCTTGACGCCTTGTATCAGCTAACGGCTCTACTGATCGACTCGCTGATCAGGGCGCGAGCCGCGTCTGTATCGGCCCATCGATCCAGTTTGACCCATTTGTCGGGTTCCAGATCTTTATAGTGCTCAAAAAAGTGCTGAATCTGTTAAAGAGTGGTATCCGGGAGATCCGTTACCGTTTCGACTTTCTCGTAGCGGCGCGTCAACCTTGAGGTGGGCACTGCAATCACTTCTTCATCAAGACCCGCTTCGTCGGTCATCACAAGAACCCCGATCGGTCGACAATTGATCACGGCACCAGGAACGTCGCGCTTGTGCTGGCTACCAGGACATCAATGGGATCTCAGTCATCAGAGAGGGTATGTGGGACAAAGCCTTAGTTCCCCGGATACCGCATGGGCGTATACCGATATCGGTCTACAAACAAAGCGCCAGACGCTTTGTCCATCTCGTACTTGATGGGTTCCCCTCCCACCGGCACCTCGATGATGACGTTGACATCGAAGGGCGGCTGATCACCGATCGGTACAGCATCAATATTCATGGCATTCTCGGGCAGTGGGTGTTTGAGTGGCGTCGCTCGATTTAGCTCTGTTCAGGATAAAATCGAAGCGATGATTGTTGTAGCGACCTGTAGCGATGAGGTCGCGCATGCGTGACAACGTTTCAAATGGAGAGTCCACCAGCAGCAGGTTCGGGATCCAGGCAGGCGTAGGGCCGTGGGGTCAACATGCGCTTCCGTGAAGACGTGTAACTGACCGTCTGTACCCGTTAGGAAAACCCACGTGGACTGGGCCTTCAGGATACGGACCGCACCTTTGACCTTGTCCATCCGGTCTTTCGTAGCCCTGGCGAACATTGTGACTGCGCCAGAGTCCGGATCCTACTCCCAGACGACATGCGCCAATGCATCCCTGTGTGACACCGGCCACGGAATATCGTTGTAGGTATAGACGTACAGTTCAGTGTCAGAAACGACTTCCGCCTCATAGGATCCCTTACAAAGAGCCGCCCATTCCTGACACGCATCGGTGTCATGTGCCAGGGCGACCGCCGCGTGGGGTGATGCCTGTATGGTCATCATGGCTTTCACGACCTTGTGTCTGGAGCCTTCGACAGAACGGGTGAACACCTGGATGCCGTCTCGATCACGTTTCAGTGACCAGTCCTGTTCCTCCTCAATAGCTGCTGCCTGTGATTGGGCGAATACGGGCAGCATCAAGATCATGCTGGCGATGACAACAACAAGTGGCTTTCGGCCTGATGATTCCATGGTCGTTTTTTCTGACGGACAGATCGTCTAGTTTACGTGTCCGTTGCGCCATCATCTATACGGTATACTGTACAGATCATCGTCCTCGTTCCGGATGGACCTTCTAATGCTACCTGTACTTGCCCTTGTCGGGCGCCCCAATGTGGGCAAGTCGACACTGTTTAACCGACTGACCCGAACCCGGGATGCAATTGTGGCTGAGTTTCCGGGGCTGACCCGTGACCGACAGTATGGCCGGGGTGTGCTGGGTGATTTTGACTACCTCGTGGTTGATACCGGCGGATTGTCCGGGGACGAATCCGGTATCGACGGTTCCATGGCGGAACAGGCTCGTCACGCAATTGGCGAAGCGGACCTCGTGCTGTTCATCGTCGACATCAAAGATGGTGTGACTCCTGGTGATGAAGCCATCGCGGAGTTGCTTCGCACGGGAGACCGAAGGGTTGTTCTGGTGGCCAACAAGGTTGATGGTCAGAACCCGGATCTTGTTGATGGCGAATTCGCAGGATTGGGTTTTGGGTCCGCAAGCCTAATCTCTGCTACACACGGCCAAGGCGTACCCCAGATGCTGTCATATCTTGCTGAGAGTGGTCTTGTTGATCGATCGGAGTCTGATGACGTCCTGCCCGCCACCCTTCCAGGGCATCACGATGACAGTATTCGTATCGCTATGGTGGGGCGACCTAACGTCGGTAAGTCGACATTGGTCAACCGCATCCTTGGCGAGGAACGGGTGGTTGTATTCGATGAGGCAGGTACAACCCGAGACAGTATCTATGTGCCGTTTGAACGTGAAGGACAACGCTATACGTTGATCGATACGGCAGGTGTCCGAAAGCGTGGACGAGTCAAGCAGACGATCGAGAAATTCTCAGTGGTGAAAACGCTGAATGCGATCAATGACGCGCATGTCGTTATCCTGATGATGGATGCACGGGAAGGTGTTGTAGAACAGGATCTGCATCTGCTGGGTCATGTTGTGGAAGCGGGGCGTGCGTTGATCGTGGCGGTCAACAAGTGGGATGGTCTGAGTCCGGATGAACGCAACGAAATCAAGGTACAGCTGGAGCGTCGACTGACGTTCCTGGACTATGCGGATATCTACTTTATCTCTGCATTACACGGATCCGGCGTAGGCTCGTTGTATGAGGCAATCCAACGGGCCTTTGAAGCGGCGACACGTGTGTTGAAGACGAATCAGCTGAATATGATTCTGGAATCTGCGGTGAAGGAACACCAACCACCGCTTGTGCATGGCCGACGGATCAAACTTCGTTACGCCCACGTCGGTGGGCATAATCCACCGATCATCGTTATCCATGGTAATCAGACAGATTCGGTCCCTGAAGCCTATCGCAGATACCTGACCCGGCGATTCCGCGAAGCACTGAACCTCAAAGGTACGCCTGTCCGGGTCGAATTTCGTACGACCGATAATCCATACAAGGGTCAGAAGAACAAACTGACTGATCGTCAGGCGAATCGTCGGCGACGCCTGATCAGCCATGTCAAGAAACAGAAAAAGAACATGAAGAGAAAACGTCATCGTACGTGACGTTCATTTGATGGGCTCGATGTATAGCGTCACAGTACGAATATCGAGCAGCGTGCCAAGGGAAAGCAGCGCATCCATTCCGAGCACGCCATCGATTGAGATGGTGCTCACGGATTCAATCGGGTCCAGCAGGTGATCGAGATTCGCCGACAGGATCTGGTTAAGTGGAAACGAAATATCATTGATGGATATGCTATTGATGTCGTGGGCGCGTCCCCGCTCGATGTCCTGCAGATTGATTAATCGGGTCTGACCCTGCGATTCAGCCCGTTCGATATGGCAGTGGCTTAGGCGGCTGTCGCGGATGATGGTCCGGTTGGCGCCGGTATCCAGCAGGAATATAACCGGTAGCCTGTAATTCGACGGTGAGCACCTAGTGATGACTGGGTAGCTCCGCCAGTGGAACCGCGACCATATTGGTGAGGGGGTTATACGATGGCGCCCGTGATACAGAGTGACAGGACGTGATGAGCAACAGCTACGGGAAGAGCATCCCTGTGACACGAGCCACGTTCATGGTATCCCCGACAGGAAGAGCGTTGGGTCCACTCGCGCATTGTTGAGGCTGACACTCCAGTGCAGGTGTGGCCCGGTTACCCGACCGGTAGAGCCGATGGCTCCGAGCTTGTCACCCCGTAGCACTCTGTCACCCACTGCCACATCGGCGTGGCTCATGTGGCAATACATCGTGACCAAACCCTGACCATGATCGAGTAGTACGGTGTTTCCATTGTAGAAATAGTCTCCCACCGCCACCACGGTTCCAGGTGATGGGGCAACGATGGGCGCACCTTCGGGCGCGGCAATATCGAGTCCGCTATGTGGGTTGCGAGGCTGGCCGTTGAGGAATCGTCTGAGTCCAAACGGACTGGATACAGCGCCTTGTGCGGGTAGTGCGAAGGACAGTTCCGGCTGGCTGTCGTCAAAGTGAAGGAACGCCGCGTCCATTTCTTTTCTATCCCTGCCGATGCGCTGCAGGTCTTCCGGCAGTGGATTGACCAGACGCCTGTTGGCGATTGTCAGTCGCTGTTCGCGGTAGCTTTTCTCGCTGACATGAAAAGTCAGTTCGTGGGAGCCAACCTTGAGCGTTTGATCACCCGGTGTTGTCCGGAGAGGCAGACCGATGATCGCCACCCTGCGGTTGTCCTTCTGAACCGTCATCACCCGGCGTCCCTGAAAGATCACTTCACCGGTAGCGGGTACATCGATAATGGCAACGCCACCGGGAACGGCTTCGGCGCGTGGCATCGCGTTGGCGACGGCGAATGACAACAGAAGAGTCGCCAACGTGATCATCCTGGCCTGTGCTGACAGTTTCCTCATCATGACCTCTCTTGTGTCACATCTGTGTTCTCTGCGTGCGTTTCTGCCACGGTGGCCACGACTCGCCCGTGCTGGAGGCGTGCGTTGATGGTGTCACCTGGTGAAACGTTTGAGTGGTTCACGAGCACGCGGTTTTCAGCGTCGCTGACAATCGCGTACCCGCGCTCCAAGGTCGCTAGCGGACTGACGGCGTTCAGGCGTGTCGCCAAATGTCGAAGATCCTCCTGTGCGTTTTTCAGATGCGCCTCGCTGGCGCGTCGCAAATGTTCCTGAGCCCGGATCAGTCGTTGCCCGTGATCTTCGAGTTTCCTGCGAGGCGTCGGCAATTGGGATATGGCAAGTCTGAACCGTTGCCGTGTGTGTGTCAGCGAAGCCGTCATGGCGTTCTGCAGGCGCATGCGCATAGCCTCCGCCTGTCGCTTGTGTTCTGAAACCTGACGGCCGGGATGGGCAAGCCGGGAGCCGAGATGGTGTAGACGTTCCTGCTGTCGCTGCAGGTGTCGGTGCAGGTGTCCCGCGAGTTGTTTTTCGATGCGCGTGAACGCGGCGCCCCACCGTGCCGCATCGGGCGTGATGATTTCTGCGGCAGCTGACGGGGTGGGTGCTCGAACATCGGCCACAAAATCCGCAATGGTCACGTCCACCTCATGACCAATCGCCGCCACAATAGGAATCTCGCTCTCGAAGATTGCGCGTGCAACCTGCTCAGTGTTGTAGGCCCATAGGTCTTCCAGCGAACCGCCTCCTCGAGTCAGTAACAACAGATCAAAGGGTGACGCCTCATACTGATTGGCGATATCGATCGCGCGTACAATCTGAGAGGGGCTCGTCTCTCCCTGCACCTGTACCTGGATAACCGTGGCGATAAGTGCCGGGAACCGACGTTCCAGCACATGGAGTACGTCTGAAATCGCCGCACCGCGAGGGGACGTAATAATGCCGATATGACTCGGCAGTTGCGGTAGGGGACGTTTGCATTCCTCGTCAAACAATCCTTCCGCGAACAGCTGTAGCTTCAGTTTTTCAAACGCACGGAGCAGGGCACCATCGCCCGATTCTTCGAGGAACTCGGCGACCATTTGAAACTCGCCACGACCCTCGTACAGACTGATTCGGCCACGTACAACAACCTTCATACCGTTTTCCGGTCGGAAGCGGATCAGACGATTGCGGTTTACAAACATGGCACAGCGAAGCTGCGCCTTGTCATCCTTCAGCGTGAAATACCAGTGCCCGCTGCCCGGGCGTGAGAAATTCGATATCTCACCCTCAACCCAGAGCATCGGGAATTCGCCTTCAAGGAGTCTTCTGGCAGTTCGGTTCAGCTGGCTGACCGAGATGACTTCACGGTTCTCTGGCACGGGTTGGCTCATATCACCCTTCGAAACAACGAATGATTGCGTTCCTGATCGGTCGTCTGGCCATGTCGATGGTGGTCTCGCCACTTTTCGTGGTGGCGTGGATGTCAGGACTATGGGACAGCACGATTCGCGTGAGGTCTGCGTTGCGGGACACCGCATGGTGCAGGGCGGTCTTTCCAGACCAGTCCTGGTGATCGAGACTTGCGCCAGCGTCAAGCAACAGCGTAGAGAGCTCCTTGTGACCGGTGATAATGGCTCGATCCAGGACGGTACCACCGTGATGACCCCCTGGAACACTGGGATTGGCGTCCGCTGATAGTAGTCGTGAGGCAACAGGGCATCGTTTTTCGGTAAGACGGCATTCAGGTGTACATGCGAGTGGCGGGTGGCCATGTCGGTCGCGTGATTCAGTATCGAAACCATGCTCGAGGAGACAGTCGACACCGGGCAGATGTCCCGCCAACGTCGCCATGTGCAAGGCGGTCAATTGCCGTGAGCTGATGGCGGGTTCGTTCATAGCATTGGGATTGGATCCCAGGAGGGTATCTAGATGTTCAGGTTGCTCGCATGCAGCAAGCTCAGCAAACGCTGTAGGCGCTCGCCGTTCAATCAGATAGAGAGCGATGTCGTGATAGCCCATATGGAGTGCGCCGCCTACGAGACCGCTCCCTCCATGATTGATATTGGCGGGGTCAGCGCTACCCTCGACCATCAGTCGGACGAGCGACAGATTATCCGTGGCGATGGCTTCCCCGAGCGGCATGTTGAGATGGGCGTTCTTTGCGTTGATCGATGCCGGGTACGAGGACACCAGCCGTCTGACCTCGGAGAGCGCTTCCGCCCTGACTGCCCTGACGAGTGCAGCTCTTGCCTGGCGCTGGATAAGCTGTGTGGTTTGTATCGTCGACGTCATCGAAGTGGCTTGTTGTGTAATATGGGCCGCGGCGCAGACAGGTTGAACTCGGATGAGAGTATGAACTGTTTGGAGTACATCACAACCGGGTCACTGCGAGAGCATCGCAGGAAGGGAGGAATCGGAAGATGAAAGCGGTTTTCTGCGAGGAGTTCGGCAACCACAAGGATCTTGTGGTGCGTGACATCGAACCACCTGCTGCACCTGGAAAGGGTGAAATTACGGTCGATGTAGCGGTGAGGTCCATTCAGTTCAGTGACATCGTACGGATTCAGGGCAATTACCAGGACAACCGGAAACCGCCGTTCATTATGGGGGGTGATGGTGTCGGTGTCGTATCCGCGGTTGGTGAAGGTAGTCACGTTTCGATAGGTGACATCGTGCTGACTGGTGCCGGTTGTATTGAGCAGGTGACTGTCCCTGAGGCGTCGGTTCTGGTGCTGCCTGCGGGTATCGATATGGCAGCAGCGTCCTCATTTCGCGCTGGCTATACAACAGCGTTGCACGGTCTTCAGTTGTCCCGTATTCAGCCAGGTGAAACACTGTTGGTCCATGGTGCTGCCGGAGGTATGGGGCTTGCGGCCGTTGATATCGGCAAGTTGTTGGGTGCACGGGTTATCACAACCGCAAGCAGTGACGACAAGCTGGCCATTCTTCCGTCACTTGGTGCCGATCATACAATCAACTACAGCGATGGCTTCCGTGATGAGGTTAAAGCACTGACCGATGGCCGTGGCGCTGATGTGATTTTTGATCCTGTCGGTGGCGATGTCTTTGATGAGTCCATGCGGTGTATCGCGCCCTTTGGCCGTATTCTGATTGTAGGATTTACCAGTGGCCGGCCTGCTCTGGCCAAAACGAATCACCTGCTGGTGAAGGATGCGCAGCTGATCGGCTATACCATGGGAGGTTTGATGCGCCACGATCCCCGAAAACACGAGACGAATGTTGCCACGCTTCTGGACTGGCTGGCGCACAACCGGATTTCACCGTACATCTCCCACCGGTTTTCCCTGGAGGAAACCGTGGATGCCTACGACGTGTTGGTGGAACGCAAGGTGGTCGGAAAGGCCGTCATCACGAACTGA
>NTKD01000027.1 GCA_002457275.1 OM182 bacterium MED-G24 | reverse complement strand
AGTGTCTTGTTGTCCCGGCGGATGGTGCTTCGAACGTGTCAAATTCCAGATGTATTTCCTCTCCACCACCAAATATTGCCAACGCCCCATCCACTTTGGTCACAAGTGGTCGAGCATCACCTAACGTAGTGTAGTAGCCGTGTTGGTACTTGGTGTCCCAGTAGGGTGAGCGGTCGTGGTAGTCGAAGTGCGGGATTCGCTGCGGTCCGTTTGTCCGCCTGGGGAAACCGATCTTGTTGATCCGCGCGACGACCGGTTTGCGACTCGTCCGGTGTGTATCAATGGACTCTTCGTACACGATCATGACCTGATCCCAGTAGATCTCCATGTTGGAGCGTAACCTGAGTGTCCGCGTTCCTTCAGGGAGGGCGGGCAGTGGGAGCGCCATGGCTCTGGGCATCCCCGCGGGATAGCCAAACTCGCTTGCGACCGTTATCCATTGACCGTTCTCGTCGAGAGCTTCAAGAGTCGCGGTCTGGTAGGTAACACCGGCCTGCCATGCTGCGAATACGGTTTGCGAGTAGGGGTATTCGACCCACCCCTGGGCAACCAGCACTGGATTTGCGTTGGCCAGCGGTTCACTGAAGGTCAGGGTCAGTTTTTGTTCTGCTGCCAGCAGGCCTATAAAGCGCGAGTCGACGGGGCCCGGTTCCGGAGCGCGTCGATCGGCGTGCTGTATGAGCTGAGTGACATCGACACCGGCTGTGTTAACAGCACTTTCCGGGGTGGCCGCCTGTCGCCAGGTGATCACTCGACCTGTGGCGTGAGGCTCAGCTGTGGACATTCGTTCATCCAGTGTGACATTCCACCCGTTGGGTACATCAATCGCTTCCAGGGTGACCTGATCCAGGTAGGCATTCTCTTCCATGGGTTCTGTCAGTTTGACAAGGTAGCGTCCATCTCGGGGAACCATCGCATCTGTGGGCAGAAGAAAACGCTCAAAAGGTCGCGGCTCTGCGGACGCACCGGGTTCAGTGAAGAAACCAAGTCCCCCAACACCGAGTACATCGCTGGCAAATCGAAAACGCTCGCCATCCCAGGTAAAGATGACAGGGCAGGACGCCAGTTGTCGCTGGGTTTCCTCAATCCGGTGGAGCTCGTCTGCCGCCAGACCGATCTCTGTCTGGGAGACACCATCGGACCAGGTCAGGGCGACGTAGTCTGCGGCAGCGCTGTGCCCGAGACCGATAGCCACGGGCATCAGGCTCTGTCCCGGTCCGGAGTGATTGTCGAGTGCATCAAGGACTGACCATTGACCATCGAAGCGAACCTGGATTCGAGTACCCAGCCCGGAGGCGTTTGAACGCATCTGGTCCGACTCGGTTCGTCCAGTGAGTTCGAGAGAAAGATAGGGGAAGCGACCTGGTCCCGGTGGATGATAATTCAGCGCGTTTTCTTCCAGAATGAAGACCCCGGGACCCTCCGGCTGGTTCCAAGGTTGTGCGCTGACCAGCGAATTGGCGGGTAATTGATGAATCTCGTGACCGTCTGCATTAAGAAAGATCACACCCTGCTTCGTCGATACCATGAGTTCCTGTCGGCTGTCGCCATTGATATCGGTCAGGGTGAGTTCAACGGCGTGTTCTGTCAGTTGGGCGACTTGTCGGAGATTGGTCCGGCCATCCGCCTGGAATGTGATGACGGAGATCTCGGAAGAAAAAGAAAGCGGATTTTTCTCATCCGATGGAATGGACCGGGTGATGTAGAGGTCGATCAGACCATCAGCGTTGGTATCTCCGGCCGTCGCGGCAATGACCTGCATGTCATTCAGGGCAGGTACGTCAAGCTGCTCATATCGCCATGTCCTGTCGTTGACCCAGACTTGTGTGCTGCCGTCCTGGCCAAACAGGAACAGATCGAGATCGCGGTCATTGTCGAGGTCGACGGGCAGGATCTGCCGACCTTGCAGGGACGCTTTGCTGAATCCAACATCGCGACCGATCGGTCGGTAGGTGCCGTCGCGATTGTTGTTGTAGAGCTCAGTGCCACCCACCCCTGTAACCATGACATCGAGGTCGCCATCGTGGTCCGCATCGAAACTTGCGATCGCTGAACAGGGAGTCGGCAGTACCGATGACTGGCGCCATTGCTGGTTGGTTTGCAGGTAAATCTCCACGTTCTCATTACGGCAGACCAACGCGTCGACGTCGCCATCGTCGTCCGCGTCGACGAAAGCGGTTGCGTGACCATCCAGCCCGGACAATGTGTGTTCCACAGAAGCTGTGTGAAGCCCCCCTTGACTGAACATCACCATGGATGACGGGCCATTGATGTAGAGATCAAGTTTGCCGTCACCGTTGATGTCTGCAAAAGCAAAGGCGCGGCTTTCTGCGGGAACGTTCGAGTTCCTGATGGCGGCGTCAAAAGGTTCACCGGCAGGTTGTGGTGTGGCGATCGATGTCGGGACAACATCGGAAATGACTTCGGCCTTTGGTCCCATCTTCCTGTAGGAAAAGCCCGCCGTATGGGCTGCTGGATTGGACTCAAACCGTTGGTAGTCTTCGATTAGCCGTCGTGCCGCATCCTGTTGACTGGTGCGCCTGAGTGCCTGAGCCGCGGCCCAGTAACCGCTACGAAGGTAGGGATCCAGTTCGATGGATTGTTGCAGCCAGGAGGCCGCCTTTTCATATGCTTCGGTCTGCAGATAGGATTGACCAAGGAAATATGCAGCGTAGGCATCGGATGGGTCGATTTTGGTGACACGGGCAAAAAAACCGGATGCAGATTCAGCGTTCCCCAAATACAGCTCGATGATGCCGCTGGTATATAGTGCTCGCGGTTCATCCTGGACGGTCTCGAGTACTGATGCCAGGATGTCAAAGGCGCGCGCCTCGTCGCCTTCCTGTTGTCGATTCAGGGTCGCGATGGCGAGATTGACCCGGGCGTTGGTCCATTCCGGTTGTTCATCTACCAACGCTGCAAACGTGTCACGTGCTGCTTCATATTCGTACCGACCCATCTGTGCGACACCGAGATCATTGCGAGCCTGTTGAACCGACGTTGGGCTTTCACTGCACCCGAAGATCAGTAAACAGGTTGCGAGCGCCAATATGAGCAACACGCCAACTCGCGAGAAGGGGCGCCCGTAGGGAGGAGTGAACTGGTGATATGGTTGATTGGTTCTGAGCATGATCTGCTGACGATTATACTGTCTTGCCCCTGGAGCTGCTTCAGCCATAGTGATGGTTTTCCTGATCTGACTGTTTCTCTACGGTCCTGCTATGACAGTGGATGTGTCAGTGGACCGATTGGACTGATAGAGGGACCGGTTGTTCCGGCGAACTGACAAAAAGGAAGAAAAACGTGTGGGTCTGGAGAGCGCACCAGCATGGGTATATTGCATCTTCCAGATATCGCCCAGTGCGTCAGAAAAGGTGAACGATCACCGCCGTGGGGCCAAACCATTCGCGATGTATTGGCATTCCGTGTTGCGTTGTCCGGAGCCCCCCTCCCCCGCGGGTCTCACCGCAGGGATAGGGCTACGGACGCGGCGATGAGCCTGGTGAGGACGGAATGAAGACCGTAGCGTCCAGGGCAGCTCTGAGTCAGGCTGACGCCTTCTCGCTGGTGTAGCACACCCCTGTTCCACCGAGACCACAATAGCCGTTGGGTACCTTGGCGAGATACTGCTGATGGTAGTGCTCCGCGTAATAGAAGGCTGGCGCTTCCATGATCTCTGTGGTGATACCACCGTAACCGGCTTCCGTCAGGTTCGCCTGGAACAATTGCTCGCTCGCGGCGGCAATACTCGGTTGTTCCGGCGTGCAGGTGTAGATACAGGAACGGTATTGCGTACCGATGTCATTCCCCTGACGCATACCCTGGGTTGGGTCGTGGCTTTCCCAGAATTGGGCCAGTAGTGACTCAAAGCTGATGACGGCAGGATCGAAGACAACCAGAACGACCTCCGTGTGCCCGGTATACCCACTGCAGACTTCCTCGTAGGTCGGATTCGGCGTTGACCCACCCGCGTAACCCACTGCGGTCGTAAACACGCCGTCCATCTCCCAGAATTTTCGTTCAGCACCCCAGAAGCATCCCAATCCGAAAATGGCCTGTTCGAGATGGTCTGGAAATGGTCCTTTCAGGGGCTGCCCGTTCACATAGTGAGCGGCTGGAACCGGCATTTCCTGGTCACGCCCGGGTAGCGTGTTTTCGGGCCCGGCTACTTCAAGCGGCTTTCTGAATAATCCCATTGTGATCTCCTTGCCTTGTCAGGCCAGTATAAAACAGGTTGCCCGGTGGTTGTTATACTCGGCGCATCGCTTTTTCACGTTATAGGACGTTGATGTCGCAAACACCTGATTTTGGCGAACCCGTTGATCGACATGGGACCGGCAGCAGCAAATTCAACAAGTATCCGTCTTCGGTCATACCGCTCTGGGTGGCGGACATGGATTTTCGCATTGCGCCGCCCATCGCCCAGGTACTCCACGATCGGGTTGATCACGGTGTTTTTGGCTATGGTGATCCGGCCGATGAGCTCGTGGACGTCATTCAAGCGCGGTTACAGAAGCGCTACGACTGGTCGGTTGATCCCGAGAGCATCGTTTTCCTGCCGGGTCTTGTCGCCGGGCTCAACGTCGCTTGTCGTGGGCTCACTCAGATCGATGATGCCATCGTCACAGCAACGCCCGTGTATCGACCTTTTCTGGAATTGTCGGAAAACAATCAGCGGAGGGCAGTCAACGTACCTTGTCATTACGATGGATACCGGTGGCGTTATCCTACTGAGGAGTTGGTGGCGGCCATAGAGTCGAATGCGGGTGGATTGTTTGCGTTGTGTCACCCTCACAACCCGATTGGTCGATCGCTGAATCCCGAGGAACTGGAGCCGGTGCTTACGGCCTGCCTCGCGAACGATGTGGTGCTGGTATCGGACGAGATCCATTGTGATCTCGTGCTTGATGGCAGGCAGCACAGGCCAGCAGTGGCGATGCGGCCCGAGATCAGACAACACGCTGTGACACTAATGTCCGCGAGCAAGACGTTCAACATAGCAGGCGTCGGCGGTGCGTTTGCGATTATTGAAGAACCTGAACTGCGGGATGTATTCAAAAGGACTGCGCGTGGCTTTATGCCAGATGTTCACGTGATGGCATATGACGCCATGCTGGTTGCTCTGCGCGATTGCGGCGACTGGCATTCAGCACTGCTGCACTACCTGGCAGGGAACAGGGACTATCTGCGCTCGTGCATTGACGATATTCACGGAATCACCATGAATCAGGTAGAAGCCACCTATCTGGCCTGGCTGGATGTCTCTGAACTCAGGCTTGACGATCCACCCGGGCACTTTGAAGCGGCAGGTCTGGGAATGTCGGAAGGAAGTCAGTTTGGGGATGACCGTTTCATGCGCCTCAACTTTTCAACACAACGATCAAACCTGATCGAAGTGGTTGAGCGCCTCAGGCGAGCGGTGGGCTAGCCTCATTCTGTGTTCGCACCTGATCGGTGCTGGTAATTTTAACTTGCGTTGGTAGACTTGCGCGCCGTTCATGGCCGATCTTTAACCCGCACTTTCACCTGCACCTACCATCCTGCAGAGCATGACCTGTTGGGTGCCTGCGTTGGTGCAAGCATCCTTGAAGTACTGAATGCGCCATGATCTTTTTGGGCGATTCTCGATGTTGACCGATACGTACCGATGATGCGCAGACGCTTGGTGATGATGCTGGCGCTGGGTTGTACACCGGTTGTGGCGTACGCCAGCACGGACGTGAGCACGCTGATGTCAGGTGACTCCCTCTGGGGGTTGTTGGCAATCGCGGTCTTTGTCCTTGCGTACGTCCTGGTGATTGGTGAGGAATTCATCGCGCTGCCCAAGTCTAACCCGGTCATACTGGCGGCGGATATCATCTGGGTGATCGTGGCGCTCGTCGCGTAGAAGACGCACCGGAGTACCCCCACGGACTGGAAGTCAGCCTTCGCCACAACCTTGAAGAATATGCAGTGCTGTTTCTGTTCCTGCTGGTGGCAATGACCTACATCAACGCCATGACGGAGCGAAATTTATTTGCGGCGCTCAGATCCTGGTTGTTGCGGCGTGGGTTCAGTTACCGCCAACTGTTCTGGATTACAGGCTATATAGCCTTCTTTCTTTCCCCAGTTGCAGACAACCTGACGACCGCATTGCTGATGGTGGCAGTTTTACTGGCCGTTGGTGCCGACAGTGTACGGTTCGTGAGTGTCACGTTTGTCAATATTGTGGTCGCGGCAAATGGGCAAATGCTGGTGGCGCCTCCAGCCCCTTTGGCGATATTACGACACTGATGGTCTGGCAGAGTGGCCACGCGTCCTTCTTCGATGTTTCTTCCTTCGATCGTCAATTTCCTGATACCTGCGACGCTGATGTCGTTCTCTGTTCCCGACAAGCGCCCCGAAGCCATCGATGAGCAGGTGGTGCTCTGTCAGGATGCGCTTGTGGTGTGCGCGGTCTTTGGCTGTACGATCATCACTGCAGTGTCTGTCGAACAGTTTCTTCATCTACCCCCGTTTCTGGGGATGCTGACCGGACTGTCGTACCTCTTCTTCTATTCGTATTTCCTGCAGCAACTGTCGCGCGGAAGTCAGGCGGCCCATGAAGGATTCTTTCAGTTCACGATTTTCGACAAGGTGGCACAATCCGAGTGGGATACGCTGTTCTTCTTCTTTGGAGTGATCTTCTGTGTGGGCGGGATCGGCTACCTGGGCTACCTCAGCGTGATGTCCGAGGTACTTTACGGTGGCTATGGTCCGACACGGTGGCGAACATCGTGCTGGGTATCTTGCCGGCGGTCATCGACAACATTCCAGTCATGTTTGCGATTCTGACAATGAATCCCGAGATGGACCTCTACCAGTGGTTGTTGATTATCCTGACGGCAGGGGTCGGCGGTAGTCTGCTATCGGTGGGCTCGGCAGCAGGTGTTGCCCTCATGGGGCAGGCGAGGGGGCTCTACACGTTCTTCGGCCATCTCCGATGGTCCTGGGCGATTGCGCTTGGCTACGCAGTGCCATCTATACCCATTATCTGGTGAATGGCTGATCGGCTCTGACAGGTAGCGGATGGTCTACTAGACGATACTGAGCAGCTTCTCGGTAAACACTTTGTTGGTCTCCCGAAGGCTGGCGCTCAGCAGGGTGGCCATCCCCATCAGAACCTTGTTGGCAATCGCCGGATGTTCATCTAGCAATTTTCGGAAGTCCTCATTCTTTAGAACGATCAATTACAGATCATCTTTGGCGCGTACGCTGGCCGAGCGCGGCACTCCATCGATCAATGACATTTCACCCACACTTCTGCTGGGACCCAGTTCCGCGATGACGTGCGTCTTTTCATCAAATTGCTTGATGATCTCGACCTCGCCTTCGACGATAAAGAACATATACCCACCGTGGGTGCCTTCCCGGAATACAAAGGAACCCGCCTCGTATTCGAAGCGAAACATGTACTTTTCGATGGTGCTGGTGTCTTCCTCGCTGAAAAAATTGAACACTTCCAGTGTTTTCACCAGCTCGCTGAGGCTGTCTGACTGCTGGGACATCGAACGACCGTTCGCAGTTATGGTGTCGTGCGCTATGATGGCGGCGGTATGTGCACGTGACAAGGTGTAAGGTGACAGAAGGTCTTAAATCAGCCGTACTGACAGTGTCGGATACACGGGATCGTGAAACCGATACGTCTGGACAGTACTTGTGTGACTCGCTGGTTGAGGCGGGCCATGATGTTGTTGAACGAGATATCGTGATCGACGACCGATATCTGATGAGGGCCCGTTTATCGGCCTGGATTGCGGATCCAGGGATCGAAGTCGTTTTGTTGACGGGTGGCACGGGTTTCACCGGTCGTGACACGACTCCCGATGCGGTTGAACCCCTGCTGGATACTCTCATTCCGGGGTTTGGTGAACTATTTAGACAATTGTCGCACGCGGAAATAGGTTCCTCGACGGTGCAATCGCGTGCGATCGCCGGTGTTGCAAACAATACCTTCGTCTTTTGTCTGCCAGGCTCCAGCGGCGCATGTCGTACCGCCTGGGAGGGCATTCTCAGGGAGCAACTCGATGAGTCCTTCAGGCCGTGTAACTTTGCTGAACTGATTCGCAAAGGCGTGCACTGATGCCGGCTCTGACTCCGGTTGATGAAGTCATCGAGACACTGGTTTCGAGGGCTCTCGCCGTTGGTGACATCGAGCGCGTGTCTGTCAGCGCTGCATTGGGGCGTGTTCTGGCAGACGATGTTCTTGCTGCGGTGGATGTTCCGTCGTTTACCAACAGCTCGATGGATGGTTATGCATGCCGTGCTTCAGACGTTGAGGCGGGCATGTCCTACGAGGTATCGGATCGTGTCACGGCCGGGAACGCTGGCAGAACGCTCTTGCCGGGAACACTGGTGCGCATCTTTACCGGCGCGCCGTTGCCGGAAGGTGCGGATGCGGTCGTGATTCAGGAAGACACGGCGCTGAAAAATGAACGCGTTGTTGTGAATCAACAACCTGGAACGGGTGATAATGTCAGGCCGCGTGGTCAGGATATCAGCAGTGGAGGGGCCATCCTGCGTAACGGTCACCGATTGCGTCCCCAGGATCTTGCGTTGGCAGCATCAACCGGTTGTTATCAATTGTCGGTCTACAGGCGGCTCAGGGTAGGTGTGCTTTCAACCGGAGATGAGCTCGTTGATCCGCCAGAACCGCTGGCACCCGGACAGATCTACAACTCGAATCACTTTGGTTTGCTGGCAATGATCGAGCAGGAGGGTTTCGACGCGCACGATCTGGGTCGGGAGGAGGATGATCGAAATGCCATTCGGGAGAAACTGGCGGTGGCCGCTGATCAGGTCGACTGCGTCATCACCAGTGGTGGTGTGTCAGTCGGCGAGGCGGACCATGTTCGTGAAGCGGTCAACGACATGGGGGCCATCGACATCTGGCGACTGGCGATCAAACCCGGGAAACCACTGGCCTTCGGAAATGTGAAGGGCACGGCCTTTTTTGGGTTGCCGGGGAACCCGGTCTCTACGTTCGTCACATTTCGGATGATTGCATTGCCATATCTGCGTCGCTGCCAGGGTCAGCAGGATGTGATGCCCCGGTTTCTGTGGGCCCATGCCGGCTTCAGCTGGAAGACAGAGACACGGAGGGAGTACCTGAGGGTGCAACTGTCAAATGACGAATCTGGACGCCTTATGGCGGAGGTGTTCGGCGAGCAGGGATCGGGTGTGATGTCTTCGGTGTGCTGGGCAGACGCACTCGCGATGGTGGACGTGGGTCAGACAGTTGAACTGGGTGACATGATCAGGGTATACCTTCTTTCATGGGAATCCTGATTCTTACATTGGTCGCGGCCATCCTGGGCGGCAGCCTTACATGGTTGGTGATTGGTGATCGATTTCCGCTCGATGATGACATCAAGCTGCCCGCGACCACTCACGTGCTGATCTATTCCGGGATACTCGTAATCCCTGTCTTCCTGCTGGTCTTTTTCGGTCTTGGTTAGGGCAGACAGACCCTAACTGCGGTTGGTATCGGCTTCCGCTGGTGGCAGGTCTGCAGACCTGCGACGATGACGTCTCTTGTTGCTGCCAGTTTAGCGACCTTGAACATCGATCCAGCTTCCATTCGACGTTCACAGGCGGCCCGACGTTCGGGTCCGTGCGCGGGTGCTTCATGTTCGTCGGTGAACACGTTCGCGTAGAGATTGGCGACCCATGTCTGTCCTTCCTGAGCGCGACGCAGATACCGGAGCCCCTCTGAGATAAAGAATGTCACAACATCCCAGGAGAACTTGGGGTATCCCGCACGCAGGTCGGCGGCCGTCGTATACCGCATCTTCGCAGCCTGTCCCGTCTCTTTGAATTCCGCATAAAGTGACGCTATTTTTCTAAAGTACTGCGGATCCGCAAGCTGACCAACCAGATCTGCGGCTCGAATCAGACCTCGGAAATCCATGCTGCCCTTGTGGTCGTCATCGCTGGGTACGGGAAAGCGTGTCCGTTCGATATCGGTGACGAGCGTATCGATATCGAGCCACTCGTCATTCCCGAATCGTTCCCGAATATAGATTTCTGCACGATCCACCTGTTAGGGCGACAAGAACGCATCGGTTGCGCCCGGAGGCGGTGTCACCGTATCCATATCCTTGTTGATCGCATAACGACCGCTGCGGTCCGCACGACAAATTCCGCGGACATAACCGATATCGTGGTGTAGCAGGGACACCACGAAATGGGCCCAGGATTTTGCCGAGACACTGCCTTCGATCAGGATTTTGCCTCGCAGAATCTCCATGCCGACCGTGGTCACCATGATGGTGTGATTGACGTCGTGGTATGGCGCATCGCTGTTGGCGATGATCTCGAGGGCGTTCCGCGCGTTGGCGATCACCAGTTGGGTGTCGGTCTCATTCTGACCGTACATTTTGACATAGTGATCAACCAGCTCTTCAATGAATTGCTCGATCACAACAGTGGTCGGGTTAAACAGCATAGGAAGCGCATCTAGCGGATGATTGCTTTCTTGTTGTGTCTGCTGGCAGGTGGTAGTCAAAGGTAACTTGGGATAATGCGTGCAGATCAGCAGATGAGTTGCGGTGTAGCGATTGTGAATGATCCGCACCAGATGTGCTATTGAGATGAAATCAGTTCATGATTGGATAGTTGTGTGCGCACCGACCGGTTTGGGAATTGGGGGGATCACGGAACATGATCGAACTAAGACATCTGAAGACGCTGGTTGCCCTTCGGGATACCGGGAGTCTGGTCGAAGCGGCCGAACGCCTGTATCTCACCCAGTCTGCACTCAGTCATCAGCTGAAGGACCTCGAAGATCGTCTCGGGGTCTCTCTGTTTGTCCGAAAAACTCGACCGCCACGATTTACGAGTGCGGGGCATCGAATACTGCAGCTTGCTGATGATCTACTGCCAATGCTGGACAATGCAGAAAGGGACCTGGCGCGTCTGGCAGGTGGTGAGGCAGGCCGTCTTCACATCTGCATTGAGTGCCATAGCTGTTTCCAGTGGTTGTTGCCCTGCATGGAACGGTACCGTTCCAACTGGCCTGAGGTGGAACTCGACCTGACGGCAGGGTTCAATTTTGCACCGCTCCCTGCACTCGCCCGTGGTGACCTCGATCTCGTCGTGACATCTGATCCAATCGACTTGCCGGGTGTCGAGTATCTGCCCTTGTTTCAGTATGAAGCGAAGCTGGTTGTTGATCGATATCATGAACTGCTGAAGAAGCCGTGGGTCAATCCCGAAGATCTCAGCGAGCTGACGCTGATTCACTACCCGGTGGATCGTGACCGGCTTGATATCTTCCGACGGTTTCTTGATCTTGCCGGCATTGAACCGGCAGAGACGCGCACAGCAGAACTGACGCCCATGATGGTGCAATTAGTCGCGAGCGGACGAGGTGTGACCTGTCTGCCGAACTGGGCAGTGAGCGAGTACCTGGATAACGAGACGATTGATATCAGGCCACTCGGGGACGGCGGCCTATGGAGCACGCTGTTTGCCGCGATTCGGGCGGACCAGAAGGATGCGCCATTCATGTCTGATTTCGTGTCGACGGCGATCGACACCTGCTTCAGCACACTCCGCGATATTCGTCGTGTCTAGTTTTGTCAGCAAGCGATAAGCAGGCGGCAAAAAGAAAAGCTCAAAAAGAAAAGCGCAAAAGAAAAAGCGCAAAAGAAAAAGCCCCGGCAGGAGAACCTGTCGGGGCTTCGTCTTGTCGTATCGGGAGCTACCGAATTAACGAAGTAATTCGGAGGCTCCCTCAATAAACGGACTATTGATGGGATCACCTCCTTAACGCTCAGGGAACCGTCGGCGCGCGTGAGGTTCCCCCTGGAAAGAACGTCAGCACGATAATCCTCTCAAATGGAATCTTGCGATTCCGGATTAGATTTTTTCAGTGAATGGCCAGCCTGTCAAAGACAATCGCGTCCCTTCATCAGATTTCCATTTTGCTAAACGGGCTTTGTCAGGGAACCAGCACCTGGTTCTGCCAATGGCCATCGACGAGCGTAAACAACCTGCGATCGTGGACTTCCAGGTCGGGGGACAGGTCTAGACGTTCTATGATCGTCGCAGCCAGTTCAAAGGCTGTAATCCCGGCGGGCGGGGGTTGGCCCTCATCGACAAGTGTTTGCCTGGACATGACGGCATCGATCAAAAGGTCTCTGTCCAGGATGGGGCTGCTCTGTGGATACTCATGATAGAGAAAATCGAGGCGCTTTCCGGGTTCTGGTCGCATCTGCCAGGATTGTCGAACCTCGCCGTCAGTCAACTCCACTGCCTGTCCCTGGATTCGATACTGACATTGAATGCTCGGATACCAGAGCAGGATCTCATAGTGACCCCCCGCTGACAGCACACGCCATTTCGGGCTGGATTGATTGATGAAGATAACAAGCCCGCGGTCACTGATCCCACGTAATACGAGAGTACGCGCGGAGGCTTGGCCGAACTGGTCTGCCAGTGCCAGCGTGCAGGTCTTGGCCATGGGGTCTTCAGCCGCGAACGCCCGTTCACGGTCACCGATGAGAGCTGTCAGGGGGTTCATCAGACACCTGTTGGTTCGTAGGGACAGTCGTCAGGTGCGCGCGACCCGTCGTGCCAGCAGTTCCTCGTTACCTGCAATGATCCGCGCAATTATATGATCAGACTCGTATTCAACGACCCCTTCTATGAATTCGTGATACTCGTAGGCTGTTTGTGCCGGGGATCGCAGGTGTATGCGGGTGGATGCTGTGTCTTGGCTATGTTCCGCTCGTCTTTCACGGACCAGCCCGTTGATCATCAGGCATACGCTGGGATCGTTGTCATATTGCAGCGTCACATCGGCCCAGCCATAGCTGGTTGTGAGTTCGTATTTCATGTTGTGAGCGCTATTTTTCGGTCGCAGAGTTTGGTGGGCAGAGATAATACAGTATTGTGGCGCCCGTTCTATGACGGGATCAGGACAGACATGAGCCAGGTAGATGACATCCAGCAGGTAGCGACGGATATCCAGAAGAGACTTCGGAAACTCGGTGATAACTGTGTTGTTGCGCTGTCGATGCACAAAAGTAAGGAGCTGATCGCAGAGCTTGAAGAGAAAGCTCTGTGGCTGGTGACCCAGCTGGATAGCCTGAACTAGTCTCAGGCAAGTCCCTCAATCAGTGATGATAATGCGTCCGAGAACGCCAATGGCTGATCCAGAAACACGTGATGGTATGCACCTGGAATTCGGTGCGCACGTTCGGGTGGGATAAGTTCGGCAAGCAAAGACAGTTGCTCAGCCTTCGCAAAAAAGCGGGAGAGTTCTCCGTAAACATAGCCGACCGGACAGGTCAGTGCGGTCAGCATGTCAACGGGTGGTGGCAATGCCTCGCCACCCGGCATTTTTTCAAAGAGTCGTTGGTCCAGTTTGAAACAGTAGCCTTTTTCTGTTTTGCGCAACGAATATCTGGCGATGTAGTCCAGTAGGTAGCCATTTGCACAGGGTTGAGGAGGTCGTAGTCGGAAGCGGCGAGCGCCCTCGTCGAGATCCCTGTAGAAACGTTGTTTCACGGGCTTTATTTCGGGGTCACGCGTTCTGCCACGAACGTTGTTGCGTGAGTGGTCACGATTGGCGGATCTCGTGGTGCGACTGATCGATGTATCCACGCAGATGAGCCCGGCGATGACGGGGTCCGGTCGCTGGCCATCAATGAAGGCTGCGACGCGACCAATGGCACCACCGAAGCTGTGACCGACGATAGTACTATGGCGCAGTTCAGCATGCCTGATGACCGCAAGAACCTCATCTGAGAAATCTCGCATTTGATACACCGAACGATGATCGCTTTCTCCGGAACCGGACGTGTCCATCGCAACTACCCTGTAGCGGTCCATGAATCGTGGCGCGATAAAATCCCACCAGTGACTGTGCGCGGCGTGCCCATGGATCAGCAGCAACCCGGGTTTTGGAAACGTGGGGTTTGTGTCCCACATCTGGTAGTGGATGCGTGTCCCGCCAACCTGAACCATTTTTGACGATCGCGGTGTGGTGACAGCGGCATGAAACCAGGCGGGTGCATCCGGGCTCTGGTTAATTTCAGTATTGTTGATGATCACTCCGGTACCGACAAATCAGTGAACCTGGCTCATTTGAGACCAGGTCAGTCGCAGGACTGCTAGTATACGGTGGCTGGTTCAGTGTGACGATGATGTCCCGACGAACATTGTTCACGAGGTTGATGGGCGCATTCGTCATTTCCGCTGGCCCGACGTGTATAGCGTGTATTGCGTGTATTGATAGGACTGGGAAATGAGCGATCAACAGGAGAATCAGGTGAGCGCTACAGTCGCTTCCGTGTGGACGAATCGAACTGCTGGTTTTGCGGTTCTGATAGCGTTCATTGCGGGATTGGTGGGTGCCCTCGTACTCAGGGATCATGACCGGTCCACCGCCGTTGTGGCTGAAACGTCTCCGCGGTCCAGCATCTACTGGCGCGTCCCCGTTGCGTTCAACACCAATCTGCCAGGGCTCGGAGAAAATGTCCTGAGGATCGCGGCTGATAGCGACGCGATCAGCGACGGCAGGATACGGTTTGAGGTTTTCGAACCGGGCATGCTGATCCCACCATTTTCCATCACCGAAGGTGTTCGTGATGGCAAGATCAAGGCGGGTTATACCTGGCTCGGCTATGATCAAGGGCGCATTCCGGCAACGCCTTTGGTCTCAGCGGTGCCGTTCGGTATGGAACCCTGGGAATTCACCGCGTGGTATTACGAGGATGAAGGTCAGGCGCTGACCGAGGCGTTATACGAACCACATTTTGTTCACCCCATTCTCTGCGGTATCGTCGGACCTGAGACTGCGGGGTGGTTTCGGGAACCGGTCACATCGTTATCGGACCTTGAGGGTTTGAAAATTCGTTTTGCGGGACTGGGTGGGCGTGTGCTTCAGGAATTGGGCGCGTCTGTCACCATGATCCCGGGAGGTGAGATCTTCCAGGCACTCGAGAAGGGGGCGATTGACGCGACGGAATACTCCATGCCTGCAGTGGATCAGAAACTTGGGTTTGACCGAATTGCGAGCTTCAATTATTTCCCTGGATGGCACCAGACATTTACAGCGTCTTATCTGGTGGTGAATCTTTCGACCTGGCGGGCGTTACATCCGGCAGATCAGGCACTGATCGATACTGTTTGTACAGCAGGCGTCATCCGAAACCTGTCTCGTGGCGAATCATTGCAGGGAGAAGTGTTACAGGGTTTTCCTGCGAAAGGGGTTTCACCGCGAAAATTATCGGTCGAAATACTTGAGCAGCTTGCGGCGGTGACGGAACAGGTGTTGATTGAGGAAGCGGCCAATGATGAGGACTTTGATCGTATCTGGGAATCTCAGAAGCGTTTTCTCAGGTCATATCGGGTCTGGAAGGATCATGCGTACCTGCCGCGGGATTTTGGCCAGTAAAGTTGATGACGGTACCGCTCCCGAAAAACACGCCTGAAACGGACCCGTATCCACACACGCGGTTTTCGCGGTGGGTTGATACTGTGCTCGTGTCGCTGGGACATATCACCGCCTGGATTTGGCTCCTTTTGCTTGTCGTGATCGTCGTCAATGTCACGCTGCGATACCTGTTTTCGGAAGGACGGATAGAACTGGAGGAGTTGCAGTGGCACCTGTATACCTTTGGGTTTCTGACTGCCATCTCCTATGCCTACAGCGTCGATGCACACATCCGCGTTGATGTTTTGCGTGAACGCTGGTCCCTCACGACCAGAGCATGGATCGAGCTCTATGGCATTGTGTTGCTGCTGTTGCCGTTTGTGATCCTGGTGTTGTGGGCATCGGTGCCATTCGTAGTCTACTCCTATGAAACCGGCGAGATATCTGAGGCTCCCGGCGGATTACCCTATCGATTTCTGATCAAACTCATCCTGCCGGTAGGATTTACCCTCTTGTTCCTGGGCGCGATAGCCCGGTTATCCCGGGTGATGACCTATCTGTTCTTCAGGCATGATCGATGAGCGTCGGTGATATTCTTTCAATATTGATGTTCGTCGCCTTTATCGCGTTGATCTTTACGGGGTTTCCGGTGGCCTGGATTCTGGGCGGACTTGCCGTCCTCTTTACCGCGTTCGGGATTATTGCCGAAGTCGATTTCGCGGTTCCGCTGGCCGTGAACTGGGACTACACAGCGCTGACAGTCGATCGAGTCTGGGACGTCATGAATAACTGGGTCCTGGTGGCATTACCCATGTTCATCTTTATGGGACTGATGCTGGACAGATCGGGAGTCGCTCGACGCCTGATGAATGATTTTGTTCGGTTGTTTGGCGGTATTCGTGGCGGTATGGCGATTACAGTTGTATTGATTGGCGTATTGCTTGCCGCTTCAACCGGCATTATTGGCGCCTCGGTCGTACTGCTGGCCCTGCTCGGTCTGCCGCAGATGCTGGAGCGAGGTTATGAGCCAACACTGGCCGCCGGGACCGTCTGTGCAGTCGGCACACTGGGCATTCTGATTCCCCCCTCCATCATGTTGGTCCTGATGGCCGACAGAATGGCCATGTCTGTGGGTGACCTGTTCCTGGGAGCGCTGTTCCCCGGCTTGCTGTTGGGATCACTCTTTGTCATCTATATTCTTGGCTACGCGTACCTGAAACCATCTGCTGCCCCGGTTCCCGATGACACGGAGCCCGTGAACATGGCCCTGCTGCTGGACGTGCTGGTCGCCATCCTGGCGCCAGCAGGACTGATCATCGCGGTGCTGGGTTCCATCTTTTTCGGTATTGCGACACCAACCGAAGCAGCGGGCGTCGGGGCTTTCGGCGCGACCTTGCTGGCCTGGTTCAACGGACAGCTCTCGCTGCCGGTTGTGAAGTCGGTACTGCAGGAAACCAGCAGAACGACCGCCTACATCTTCGCGATCTTTATAGGTGCAACGGCATATTCACTGGTACTTCGTGGGCTGGGTGGTGACGCATTGATCGCGGATATCCTCCATGGCCTTCCTTTTTCACCGACCGGTGTTGTGATTGCCATCCTTTTCTTCGTATTCATCCTCGGGTTTTTTCTTGACTGGATCGAGATCACGCTGATTGTCCTCCCGCTTGTCAGCCCTGTGGTGATGAGTCTGGGTTTTGATCTTGTGTGGTTTACCGTGCTGTTTGCTGTCTGTTTGCAGACATCTTTTCTGACGCCTCCCGTGGGTTTTGCGATTTTCTACATGAAAGGTGTCGCGCCACCGGAAATGTCAGCACGTACGATCTATCGGGGTGTCATACCCTTTATCCTCCTGCAATTGATCGGGCTCATTTGCATCTTTCTTTGGCAGGACATCGTCCTTTGGTTGCCATCCCAAGCGTACTAGCGCTTCCGACCGGACCCTTGTGGAGCGCCATCGAACACCATCGATGACTGCAAAAAGGACTGCGAAGGGTACTTCAGAGAGGACCTCAGAGAGGACTGCACCAAAAAAGTGCCGCATATTGGCGCACCACAGGTTCAGGACGCATCAGATTTGTGCACAACGATCTCCGCCATGGTGCTCTGAAGGACTCCTCCTTGATTTCGGAACGCATCAGACCGGCCGATAGAGACGGCGTGGAATAAGCGAAGCACTCCGCGAGCCCGCATGCGCTATACCTGTGCGCGAGCGCTCCGAACCATACGTAACGGTGGGTAGTGCAATTTTTGCAGGTTGGCATCAAGTTTGCTCTCCACCCTATCAGCGGTTTGCTGATACGTCTTTCGTGTCGGTGGACAGACTTTTGACAATGACGGGAGGCGGCAAGTGGAACAAACATTAGAACTACAGTACGCATTGGACACATTTTATTTTCTTGTGTGCGGTGCGCTGGTCATGTGGATGGCAGCAGGATTTGCCATGCTCGAGGCTGGACTGGTGCGATCGAAAAACACGGCAGAGATCTTGACGAAGAACGTGGCGTTGTTCGCCGTGTCCTGCATCATGTACATGGTGTGTGGATACGCGCTCATGTATGGCGGCGGATTCCTGCTGTCGGGGATAGAACTGGATGGTGCCGCCAGCGCGGAGGAACTGACGGCAACGGTTGTTGCCGAGTCGATTGAAGCTGGTTTTGATGGCGGGTCGGTCTACTCTAATGCATCAGACTTCTTTTTCCAGGTCGTCTTTGTAGCAACCGCGATGTCGATCGTATCCGGCGCCGTTGCTGAACGTATGAAACTCTGGGCGTTTCTTGCCTTCGCCGTCGTGATGACGGGGTTCATTTATCCTATGGAAGGATCATGGACCTGGAATGGTGCTGATGTCTTTGGCCTCTTCAACCTCGGTGATCTTGGCTTCAGCGACTTTGCAGGCTCAGGGATTGTGCACTTGGCGGGCGCGTCTGCCGCATTGGCCGGTGTCCTGCTGCTTGGCGCACGCAAGGGCAAATATGGCAGTGACGGTCAGATCAATGCGCTGCCCGGCGCAAACCTGCCTCTGGCCACGTTGGGTACCTTCATCCTGTGGATGGGCTGGTTCGGCTTCAACGGTGGTTCCGTACTGAAGCTGGGTGACGTGGCGAGTGCAAACGCGGTTGCGATGGTTTTCCTCAATACCAATACGGCAGCGGCCGGTGGCGCGATTGCTGCGCTGATCACCGCCAAACTGCTTTTCGGTAAGGCGGACCTCACAATGGCATTGAATGGTGCACTCGCGGGTCTTGTGGCTATTACCGCTGAGCCGTCGACGCCAACAGCCTTTCTAGCGACCTTGTTTGGTGCCCTAGGTGGAATACTGGTTGTGTTCTCGATCACGCTACTTGACCGTTTGAAGATTGATGATCCGGTTGGCGCGATCTCGGTACACGGTACTTGTGGTGTGCTGGGACTGTTACTCGTGCCGTTTACCAACCCCGGCGTCTCCTTTGTTGGACAGATCGTCGGTGGATTGACCATCTTCGTCTGGGTATTTGTCTGCAGCCTGATCGTCTGGGGCATATTGAAGGTGTCCATCGGGATTCGGGTTTCGGAAGAAGAGGAGTACGACGGCGTAGACACAACCGAGTGTGGTGTCGAAGCGTACCCCGAGTTCATAAGAACCTGATCGATGGGCTGATTCGATACGGACATCCCCCAAACAGTCCGTATCGATTCCCCCCCTTAGAGATGTTGGGCGTCCCATGCGGACGCCCTTTTTTTTGGGTCACTTTCTTGATGTTTGTCCAGCGCGGTACTTCTAGTGTCACCTGGAACCAGCCAGCATAAGCGCGGGGGTTATTGTATAGATGCACTCGGCCTTCTTCGTGTTGATAGTACTTCGCGCTGATGGCGCTGGGCCTGTGGACGCTGCGAAGACGAAATGTGGGGGAACTGGAACCCTACCGCGAGTTTGCTGACTCGATCGCAGATGCATGTCGCCTGATCGATGGCAGGATTGTTCACATCAACAATTCAGGTAGAGATCTTGTTTACGCCGACCCGGAGTCTTTGATCGGGCAGGATCCCATGGAGGCTCTGCGCGGGATTGGTGCCGAGGTTCCCGATCGCGAACAGATCAACGATCAACTCAGGGAGAGAGGTCACTTTCGCACCGTGTTTCCCCGCCAGATTCCTGGTGGTGAGCGGATGTATGCGTAGGTGACGGTGGTTGCCTTTCGGTCTGGTGCCAGTGTTCGACTGACATTTATGCGTGATGTAACCGACACGCTCACGAGTGAGCTCTATCGACAGCGTGACGCGCAGTTCAAAACGGCCATGTCGACCAGTGGATTGGCGTCGTGGACCTATGACGTCAAGGAAGGCCGGCAGGACTGGTCACCGGGCATGAAGGAGATGTTTGGCATTACCGAAGAATATGAAGCGCAATATCTCAATGAAGGACCAGCGCAGCGCTTCAATCATTTCGTCATCTTCAACGGGTGGCGTCGATACCTGAAAAAGGAATTAGTCTTCCGGCGCAAGCGTGAGATTGCAGGCCACGTTCCGCAGGTTCCTGCCGGAACGTACGCCCTCGATGACGGCCGGAATGGCATCATGCGTTTCAGCGGCAGCATATCCATGGCAGGAGGGGATGGCTTCATCGATGGCCCGCAGTGCATACGCGACGCCCGCTTCGCGTACTTCGATACCCAGCACACGGCCGCTTCGCTGTCGTCGATTCATCCACAGCATCGGTGTAGAACTCCCTGATGGGGGATCATTCCTCTTGGAACTCACAGTTAAAAACTTGAGGAAATGCCCGCGCAATGGCGCTGTGGGCGCTTGCTGGCATCCTTTTATATAAGGATCCGGATACAATTGACGGTATTTGTTTAGAGGAGTTAACAATGCTGGAAATCGCAGATGACGCGGAAGCCGCAGATCTGGCGCTTGACGATCTGGGCTGGGTAAACCGGGATGCCACTGCGGACGATGTGGTTGAGTTGCGACGACATCTTCAGATGCGCAACGGTATTCGTGGACTCGAGGTGTTCACGCCGGATCAGGTGGAACGGGTAAGAGATGTGTTTTACCGGGATGGTTTTGTGGTGGTCTCCGATGTTCTCAATGCCGATCAACTGGCGTTTTTGCGGGAAGGCGTTGATCGTGAGATCCATGAGATCGCGAAACGCGATCGATATCGAGTGGGCAATCGCGGAAGTCATCGTTACTCCTTTGGTGGTGCGAGTCGGACGGGGCATCAGATGCATAATCTTGAGTGGGCAATGCTCATAGATCTGCCTACGGTCACACCGATACTGACGGCCCTTTTTGACTCCGCAGACTATATTTCGCGTGGTGGTGGTGGGGATTTCTGCCTGCCCGGTGCCAAGGAGTACCAGGGATTGCATTCCGACATGGGTGACAGGAAAGAGTTTGGTGCAGTTACTGCCGGGTCTTTTCGCGATCCACGTGGCCTGCTCACCTACCGTGATCTGCCATGTCCCTATATCTGCTGCAACTTCCTGACGGTAGACGTGAACGAAATCAATGGTGCAACCCGACAGATTCCGGGAACCCAACACTCACATGAACCGATTCCGACACTCGATACGGAACCGGAATGGATGAAGTTGTCAGCCGTATGCCCGGCGCCAGCAGGCAGCGTCCTTATCCGGGATGTGAGGGCATGGCACGGTGGTACACCTAACGTTTCGGATCATGTCAGGGCGATACCCAATGCGGAGTTCTATGCACCATGGTTTCGCGAGCCGATGCCTCGATCCATGCCGCGACGGGTCTATGACACGTTGTCTGAACATGGGAAGAAGGTCTGTCGTTACATCGTTGCAGAAAATCATCTGGTGACCGGGTATCGGGACGATCTGGGCACCGGCGCGAGGAATGTCCGCAAAAATAAGCGGGATGGCCATGAGACCTCGTGAACGTCCGGTAACTTCGTGTAAACGAATGTAACGATGTGAAAATGAACCGTCATTGATGTGAACTTGACCAATACCGTGGACACGATCGAATGGTGTACTGGTACGAACGCTGACGCTGGCGGCCCAGTTGGGTACACTCCCGTGGCTGGCAACCCCACACCCAAAGCATACCCAGGGAGAACAACATGTCTGAAGCTGACAACTTGAATAGTGCATTTGACATCATGACGTCACGTATCGGAGAGCAAACCTCACAAACCGAGTGGTTTGAGGTTACGCAGGACCGCATCAACGACTTTGCTGAAGTGACCATGGATCACCAATGGATCCATATCGATGTTGAGCGTGCAAAGTCGGGCCCGTTTGGCGCCCCAATCGCACATGGTCACCTGACGCTTTCCATCATGAGTCATCTGCCAAGAGCTGCCGCTGCTGCCGTTGAAGGACCCAAAATTGAGGGTCAGAAACTCAGTATCAACTATGGTTTTGACAAAGTGCGATTTCCGTCACCGGTACCTGCGGGTGCGAAAATCAGAACGACGAGCACGTTAAAGCGCGTCGAGATCAAGGGCGGTATGATCGAGACGATGAACGAACTGGTGGTGGAAATCGAAGGACAGGAAAAACCTGCATGTGTCGCCGAAAGTCTCGGGCGTATGGTCTTCTGAGGAAGGTCGATCAGGCGTTGACGACCGGTTCGGTGGGTCGGTTTTCGAGCGCATCCCGGGTCGCGATACCGATAGCTTCCATTTTCTGGGGACGCTGCAGTTTTCCTTCAAGGATCTCATTCTCGTCCCGGGAACGTACGGATTCGATCATGGCACCGACGCGCTCCGAGATGACATCCATCATCGATTAGCTGCTCCAGTCACCCGTTGTGGTATCGAACGGATGAATGATGGCAAGAGATCCGACCACCTGTCCTTTCACGGTGATCGGACTCGAGTAGAGGAAGTCACCTTCACTGTTTGTGTGAAAACGTTGTTGATCAACGACCAGCTGGACCCCGAATTCGGTTGTGTCAGCCCACACTTTTGGGATCTCCTCCACGAGTGCTTGCAGGCGTTCTGAGAGGGAGAGCTCATCCTGTTCTGCGGTCCCGACAACACTTTGAGGGCAGTGAAGGTCGCGCAGACGCGCATCGAGGGACTGGGCCTGTTGTTGCAGCTCACGCTGGGTATTGCTCAATTCATCAATATGATCGACCAGGGCATCCGTCATGCGATTGAAAGACGTGCCAAGTTGGCCAAGCTCGACATCGTTGTTGACGTGGACCCTCGAAGAGAATTCGCCCTCGGTGATGCGTTGGGTGGCCTGCACGAGGGCCTCAATTGGGGAGGTCACGCTGCGTCGTGTCACCAACCCGACCGCGAGTCCGATCATCGTTCCTGCAAGTACAAGAAACACAGTCTGCAGAAGAATATTGTCGTAGTTCCGGGCGGCCGCCACTTTGGCACGCGACAGGTCAAGTTGTGCTTCGCGCTGGATGTCTTTCACGGGGAAATCCGACATTTCGTTGCCCAGCAACATGAACGCCGGTAAGAGTGTCTCGCTGATTTCCTCATCAAGGATTTCAACCTAGTTATGGATGTCCACGGCCTCAAGGAACAAGGTCTCGTATTGGTCGATGAGCGTTCGCAGGTGTTGTTGATCAGGTGTTGCCAGGGTGCTCCGGGGAAGCTCATTTCGGAAGGATTCAGCAAGGTCAGTGACCGCAGCAACGTGCTCCATACGTCCGCGTAGCAGGAAGTTTTT
>NTKD01000026.1 GCA_002457275.1 OM182 bacterium MED-G24 | reverse complement strand
TTTGATCATTTATTCTTCCCCGAACACACTCACATCCCCATCTCCCGCAAGACGCCGTTTCCTGGAGGCGGTGATCTGCCGGAATGGTACTGGCGTTCTCACGATCCTTTTGTTGCGCTGACCGCAGCGGCGGCCGTCACCGAGAAGCTCGTCGTGGGCACAGGAATCTGTCTTGTCATTGAGCGAGATCCGATCGTATTGGCCAAGGAGTGCGCTTCCCTGGATGTCCTATCCAACGGCCGCTTTATCCTCGGTATCGGCGCAGGTTGGAACCGGGAGGAAATGGAAAATCACGGCGCCAACTTCCATCACCGGTGGCAGAACGTCCGCGAAAACATGCTCGCCATGAAGGCAATCTGGACCCAGGATGAAGCGGAATACCATGGGGAGTTTGTTGATTTTGATCCGATCTGGAGCTGGCCCAAGCCGGTGACCGCCGGTGGACCCCCGATCTGGATGGGCGCGAACTCAAAGTGGGTTTACGACCGTGTTGCGGAATACTGTGATGGCTGGATGCCTATTGGGGGATCCGGTAGCGGTGGCATGGGGAACATGGCGGCCGCCCTGGAACGTGCCGGGCGCAGTATGGACAACCTGGACGTCGCGCTGTTTGGCGCTCCCCCCGATGTCGACCAATGTAGAGGACGCCTCAATCAGGGTTTTACCGATCTTGTCTTTTCAATGCCCCAGACCTCGGAAGACAAAGTTCTGGCGCGGCTCGACAAGATCACCGAGATCGTGCGCCAACTACGGGACTGACGCTGACGCGTTAGCCAGCCTGATCCGCCGCCACCTGTTTCGCGGATTCACGCTCATTCAATTGTTTGAGGAGTGCCCCGGCTTCAGGAAAATCGGCGATCGGATCCCACTGCCAGACGCGACCACCGCACGCGCGCGCGAGACTGACTGAATACATGAAGAAGAAATCCGCATAGGTCAGCTCGCTGCCCGCAATAAAGGGATCGAACTTTCCGTTGGCTCTGATACAGGCGAACCCACGTTCAATACTGGCGCGCGCCTTGTCCTTGACCTCATCACTGACGGTGCCTCCAAAAAAAGCCTGTGGATACACGGTACGCGAGGTCAGCTCTACGTACAGTTCCAGCTCTTTCGTCAGTTCCCGTACTTTTGCTCGCTCGAACGGATCTTTTGGCAGAAACGCGGGTTCCGGGTAGACGTCTTCAAGATAATTCAGGATGACATCCGTTTCGGAAAGAAACCCCTGCTCCGTCTCAATACAAGGAACCTTTCCCATCGGGCTTTTCGACAGGTAGTCGGATTCCTGGCTGGGATGAACATCGACCTCCTCAAAATCCACACCTTTCTCGATCAAGGCAATCTTCACCATGTTGTAGTAGTTGCTGAGCGGAAATCCGTAAAGTTTGAGCATCGTTTTTTCCTTCTTCCTTGGTGTCACGGTTATCTGATGATCCTGGCGGCGAGTCTACGACAGCAGGAGCGTAATCACACCCAACAGGATGAGCACCATGCCAACCATCTCAAGGCGACGAGGAACCTCTTTGAACAGATACAGGCTGATCAGGAGGGTAAACAGAAATTCAATCTGACCCAGCGTCTTCACATACGAAGCAAATTCAAGCGTGAACGCAGTAAACCAACCTACCGAACCGATGACACTGGTGAGGCCAACAAACGTCGCCGGGCGCCAGCGCACAAATACCCGGCGCATCTGCGCCGGTTCGCGCAGCAACAACCAGCCCACGCAGATCACCGTCTGCCAGCAGACCATAACAAACAATGTCAGGGCCGCGGTGAACACGGGTTCTGACAATCCAAAGGACAGGCTGCCCTTTCGAATCAGCAGCGAGGTCAACGAAAAACAGAACGCAGCGATCAGGCCATAGAAGGTCGCGCGATTGACCAGCAGGGTCCACCAGCTCCCGCTCCCACCACTCGACTTCGTGGCACCAATCAACATGACGCCTGCCGCACACACAACAATGGCGAGCCATCCCAACGGGCTGATCGCTTCTGCGAAGAATGCGAATCCGATCAGTGCAGTGATCACGATCTCTGATCGAATCAGCGTGCTGCCCACGGCAAACGCACGGAGCGTAAAAATGTTCATCATGAGGAAGGTCGCCACCACCTGAAACACACCCGCGAGAAGGCAGCAGACGATGAAGGTTGTGTTGAATGCAGGCAGATCGTTTCCGTGCAGCCACCACAGCAGCCAGATCAGTGCGAACGGCAACCCAAACAGATACCGCACCATCGTGGCTGCAAACGGAGAAATATCAGCGGTGAGATGCTTCTGGGTGGCAAAACGCACCGACTGCATGGTTGCCGCAAGCAGGGTCCAGAATATCCAGGAATCGATCATGGTGGTTTACGTGACGCGCATAAAAAACGGCGCCGAAGCGCCGTCATTCATCTCAATGGTGACCCGGTGAAGGTCAACAAATGGGACGCCTAAAGTGCACCTAGGATCGCCTCGGCAGTACTGACTTCGAGCTGACCCGGCGCCTCTACATTGAGGGCTGTGATCTTGCCGTCATCAGCGATCAAGGCGAACCGTTGTGAGCGGACACCCATACCGAAACCGGTGGCATCCATCTCGAGCCCCAGAGCGGCGGTCAATACGCCGCTGCCGTCGGCAGCCATGGTGAGTTCTTCAGCGTTCTGGGCTTTGCCCCAGGCATCCATGACGAAAGCGTCATTCACTGCCATGCACACAATCTCATCCACGCCCTTTGCCTTGATCTTGTCGGCATTGGCGACAAATCCAGGCAGGTGTGCTGCACTGCAGGTCGGCGTAAAAGCGCCCGGTACCGCAAACAACACGACTTTCTTACCACCAAACATATCCGCCGTGGATACATCCTGTGGACCTTTTTCACCCATCACTTTCAGGGCACCTTCCGGAATCTGATCTCCAACCTGAACGGCCATGTATTCTCCTCTCGAACGTTGCGTTGAGGCAGGTTTCCCCACCTGTTTTGAGACGCGAAGCATGCTCGCAACCCTGAGGGAGTGCAAGAGGTGGACACGGTATTCAATGGACCAGAAAGAATCCACGCATTTGGCAGGTAAACACGTTCAAGACACGCCTGATTCGTCCTACAATAAGAGCTTGTATCGTATGTGGAACGACTGTTCCGCCATGCCGTCCAAACGCCGGCCCATCACCCGGAAAAAGCACTACAGCCTCGTCGAAGAACAGCTCCCACAAGCCGCAAAGGATGGCTTGTTTGAGAATCTGGAGGGAAAAGAAAAACTCCTCGACTTGGAGGATTGGAACCCTGAAACAGGAAATCGGCAAGACCGATGACCCGGTATTGAAAAAAGAGCTTATCGACAAGCTGAACAAGCACCTGGTCGACTTACGCCATCCGTGCCGAAAGATCGACGCGTCGGCGCCGCTAGCACTGTCTCACGGCAAGATCTTGCCGCCCCAGTGTCAATAAACTGACACTTTTTCCCAGGATAAACGCCAAAGGTCGGCGCCAACAAGCCGACACCCTAGCTGAAGCACCTGTTTTAAAGACTTTCTGGGAATTGGAACAGGCCTTGCTTCTTACCCATCCAGGTACGCCCAAGCGGAATGTGCGGCGAGGTGAAATAGGGACAGACCATGAGAACGCACACGTCACAGCCTGATCAGACCAGCGGTGCACCGGGTCACTCGCTTTATGTCAGCCTTCTGGAGCCTTCAGCGGAAGAGCCTTCAGCCCGACAAGAGCCTTCCAGCCAGGTCTCACGCGACCCCAGGATCGCTTCAACCACCACCGCCCGTTGAGGCGCTAGAACTAGAACTGGGCGTCGAATTACATCCCCTCGCGCATCCCCGTGTTCCGAACAACGATGGGTTGCAGAACCGGATACGGACCGTCCGTCGAGAGCTTAGTCATCAACTGGGGTTCACCATTCCTTCCGTACAGATACAAAGGACGCTGGGCCCGCCGGTTGATGCGTTCCGGATCAATGTCCATGGGGAATCGCTGGTGACCCGCAAAACTCACGAAGAGGATATCGGTTCCTCATCGCTGGTTCTGGAGAGCCTGGCCCGCGTCATCATTGATCATGCATATCGACTGCTCACGCAAGATCAGATCGATATGAAAATTGAGATGTTGCGCAGCACCCATGCGTCTCACATTAACGATTACATACCTGAAAACCTGACCCCGCGGACTATTCACCAGGTCGCCTGCCGGGTCCTTTGGCAGCATGTCCCTGTTTTGAATTTTGAGACCCTCATCCTCACGCTGATAGAGGCTACTGGCCCCGACCTCGAGGATGACAGCGTCAATGACCTGTCTCAAATGACCCGTATGTCTTTGAGAGCACTCCTTGGCTTTTCGCCGATTGCGGAAGATCGGGATTCTGCTTACGGAGAAGCCAGTGTAGCGCCTGTTATCACACTGAGCCTCGCACTTGAGTCTTATCTGAGCACTGAACCTGCATCCACTCGGGTCTGTCGCCAGATCCGCGAGCAGTTCACTGCACACACTCAGCCCACCCAACACACCGGACAGCTTGCTGCACTGATCACGCGGTCCGATCTGCAGTCAAAGATTCGGGACATCGTCGCATTGATGGACCGCTAGCTGAAGGTCATCACCTGGCAGGATGTGCCGCTACACCGCTATGTCTGCGTCCTCAGTACCATCGACGCCAGTTCCCCCTAGGCCCTATTGCCCCATCATCGCACCAGGATCAAAGGCGGCCAGCCTGATTCGGAGACTGGTGGCGGCCTCAGTGCCAAACACGATCCAAACAAGATATAGTTCCGCCTCCTTTACGACGGTAGCCCAGGAAAGGTTATGGAACTCTCTTTCGGTCCCGAATATGAGTCGTTTCGTGATGAGGTCCGTGACTTCATCACCAAACACAAGGATCAACAGGCGCCCAGCGGCGCAGGTTCAGATGCAGGCAAGTCCTGGCAGAAAACCCTGATTGAGGCCGGTTACACGGCACGCACAATCCCGAAGGAATATGGCGGATTCGGCGCCGAGCCCGACATGGTCAAAAGCCGCATCATCAACGAGGAATTCGCCACGGCACGCATGCCCGGTGGTCTCGGTGGCCAGGGCATTTCCATGCTGATTCCAACACTCCTGGAACTGGGGACCGACGAGCAGAAAGAACAATTCATCAAACCAACGCTGCATGGCGAGATGGTCTGGTGCCAGGGCTACTCGGAGCCAGGCGCCGGCTCCGACCTTGCCAGCCTGCGCACCAGCGCCGTACTCGATGGTGATGAGTGGGTGATCAACGGCTCCAAGATATGGACCAGTACCGCACACCTGGCACATTGGATGTTCTGCCTCGTCAGGACTGAACCAGATGCGCCCAAACATAACGGCATTTCCTTCCTTCTTCTTCGCATGGATACGCCGGGGATCGAGATCCGCCCCTTGGTCGATATGACCATGAACGCGAACTTCAACGAGGTGTTCTTCACAGATGTTCGTGTACCCAAGGATCAGATCGTGGGTCGACGCGGGCAAGGCTGGCAGGTCGCGAATGCCATTCTTGGTCACGAGCGGGATTCGCTGGCGGACCCCAATGCTTCTCTGACCAGGCTCAACTCGCTCATTGATCTCATGAAGACCGAAACCCTGGGTGGAGAGCGTCTGATCGACAATCCCCTATACCGTGAACGACTGATGAAAATTCAGGGTCGCGCGATGGCCATGCGATACAACGATATGCACGTACTCTCTTCCCGGTTGAACAAGGATCAGGAAGCGCCTCTTGCACGTATGATCACCAAGCTACAGGGCACGGAACTCAGACACGAACTTGAAGCCCTCGCGATTGATGCCATGGGTGAGGTCGGTCTGTCTTTCGGCTCCAATCCATACCTGCGCGGTGGTGGCAGCTGGCAGTACCAGTTCATGTATTTCCTGGGGCTGATTATCGGAGGCGGTACAAACCAGATTCAGAAAAATATCATCAGTGAACGCGGCCTGGGTATGCCCAAAGAACCCAAGATCGAAAAGTAGTTTGAAAACTGATCGAGCAACAGATCGATCAGCCAACACGCAAGAGAATTCAGGTAGAACACCATGAGATTTGGACTTTCAGAAGAACAGACCCTGCTGGCAGACAGTGTGACGCGTTTTCTGGCGGACAATGTCCCGCTCGACGAGGTTAGAAAGGTCGCATCAGGGGAATCATCCGACGCCGCCGTCTGGCAGGGACTCACAGAGCTTGGCGTACCCGGCCTCCTGATCCCGGAAGATCACGGTGGCGTCGGTCTTGGAAGCCTCGACGCAGTGGTGGTTGCAGACTGCCTCGGCGCCAATGTCACGCCTTCCCCCTTCCTCAGTTCTGCAGTGATAGCGCCCACCGTATTGGTGGCCGCTGGTCAGCGCGAGGATCTGTTAGGCAGCCTTGCGGGTGGTGAGATTCGTATTGGTACCGCGTTTGGTGAAGCCATCGGCGCCCGCGTCGACGCAGATGTCAAAGTCTCGGGTGGCAAACTCAGCGGCAAATCACTGTTCGCGCTGGATACACATGCAGACCATTTCCTGGTCGCCACCAAAGGCAAGCATGTCTATCTTGTGAACGCTTCTGATTGTGAAGTCACTGACCTGCCTACGGTTGATCGCACCCGCACAACCTGTGAGATCAAGTACAACAACGTAGCGGCAGAACTCATCAGCGATAACCCGGATGTATTCACCGAAGCGCTCGACCGGGCCCGGGTCGTGATGGCCGCAGATACATTGGGTGCTGCCCAGCATATGATTGATGAAGCCGTTGCGTACGCGAAAGTACGTGAACAGTTCAACCGCCCCATCGCCACGTTCCAGGCCGTCAAGCACATGTGTGCACAGATGACTGCAGATCTGGAACCCTGCCGCTCCATGGTCTGGTACGCCGGACACGCCCTCGACAATGTGCCAGAGGAAGCGCGATTGCTCGCATGCCACACGAAGGCACACCTGGCAGAGGTGGGTCGCAGCGTGTCAAAGACTGCTACCGAAGTACACGGCGGTATGGGCTTTACGGATTTGCTCGGTCTGCACTACTGGTTCAAGCGCTGTGGATTCAACCGTCAGATGCTGGGCGTACCGGAGCTGGTCCGTGAGGAAGCGGCTCGCATCCAGGGCCTGGCCGCCTGACCAACACCAACGAAACGAATACCAACAAAGAAACAAAGGGGAAGGAGATGGCTATCAAAGGTGTAGATCACGTTGTCATTCGCGTTGAGGACTTCGATGCGGCTGTTGCTACCTGGAAAGACAAGCTCGGGATGGCACTGGACCGCACCGATGAATCGGAAGCGCTCGGTATCAAGCAGGCGTTCTTCAACATGGACAACGGCGGCTATGTGGAAATCGTCGCGCCGACCAACCCTGACGCAGCAGTGGGCAAAGCACTCGCCTCTCGAGGCGAAGGCCTACATACATTGGCTCTGGAAGTCGATGACCTGGACGCGACCATCAAAGAATTTGAAGCCAGCGGCGTAAAGCTGATTGGCGTGGGTACACCGCAGGTTTACGTACATCCAAAAAGCGCCAACGGCATGTTGCTGCAGCTGAACCAGAAGAAGTAGCACAGCGACAAGGTTTCCGATCTGGTCAAGATAGTTCGCGATGATCACGGACCAGGTGCCAAACATCCACTGACGCCTGGAATGCAGACACTATTCTCCTGCCCGGTCTGTCACCGAGCACTGCAACGCATCGATCAACGCCTGGCCTGTGATCAATCGCACAGTTTCGATGTCGCAAGGTCCGGCTACGTGAACCTGCTGCCTGCCCAACACCGCAAAACATCACCCCTAAAATCGCCCAAAAAATCACAAAGAGACGTTTTATTCCCGCCATTTTCCTTTCCGCTGCGGTTCCCCACGAGTTCCCTAAACACGCCGAAACGTTTCCCACACAATCGGTTCCCACCACCGATCTACGGATCCGGCTCCAGCATCTTCGCAGTCTGCAACGCGTTGGAACGTGGGCTGGTAAACCACTGCTCCACATTGGGGAGCTGCCGTTGACCAACAATCGACTGCTTGATGTTGATGGCACCACCTGCAGGGAAACCGGCAATACGAGCAGCCATCTCGCGACTGCGCGACAGCACCTCGTCATCGGGGACACATTCGGTCGCGACCCCAAGGCGAAACATCTCGGGCCCAGTGATGCGATCACCGAGCAGCGCCATCCTCGCAAGCACAAACTCCGGGAGCTTGAGGCGCATCCAGGCAGCATTCATCGGGATAGGCGCTCCCTGCTGGATCTCCCCGATCTGGATGAAGGACGATTCGCCCGCCACAACCAGGTCACAGGCCAATGCCAATGCACAACCTGCATTGATGCCAAAACCCTCAAAAGCGGCAATGAGCGGTTTGCGATAGTGATAGAACGCCAGATGCATCTGCCGGATCGCATCCTTTCTCGCGGAGCCCATGGATGCGCCTGACTGAAGTGCTTTCAAATCAATCCCGGAACAGAAATAGCCACCCTGCCCACGCAGGATCACCGCTGAAATGTTGTCATCCTGATCGATGTCTTCAAGCGCGTTGATAACACCCTCCGCCGCTTCCGGGATGAGCGCATTTCGCCGATCCGGGCGATTGATGACTATCTCCGAATAACCCGTCCCATCCTCAACCGGGGTCTTTTCAACCAACACGACGTCATCAGCCATGACCACCTCCCTTATCCCAAACGATTTGTGCCCAAACGGTGCCCTCACCATAACCTGACTTCGATATGAGGCACCACTGCTGCAAAGCGGTTACGATGCGAGCGCAATAGGGAGAGCCAGATGACAACAGTGGGACTGATCAATCCAGGCCAGATGGGTGCATCCGTGGGCGCCGCTGCGACACACGGAGGCGCTTCCGTACTCTGGGCCTCCGAAGGCAGAAGTGATGCCACGCGGGAGCGCGCCGAGAAAGCCGGGCTGTCGGACGCAGGATCTATGGATCAACTCGTCGAGAAATCAGAGATCATTCTGAGCGTTTGTCCACCGTCGGAGGTCGCGGCCGTTGCGCGCGGCGTGGTCGACCTTGGCTTCAAGGGGCTGTACCTGGAAGGCAACGCCATCGCACCCGCCAGAACCCGGGAGATCAACCAGATGCTCACAGACGCCGGCGCCGAGATGGTCGACGGCGGCATTATCGGTGGTCCTGCGTGGCATAAGGAATCGGGTACCGTCCTGCACGTCTCCGGACCATCGGCACACACCATTGTGAATCTGTTTGAGGGTTCACCACTTCATCTCAATGTGGTCTCGGGCGATATCGGTGCTGCCTCTGCACTAAAGATGGCCTTTGCCGCCTATACGAAAGGATCCACTGCACTGCTGTCCGCCATACTTGCGCTTGCAGAAAGCGAGGGTGTACGTGAACACCTGCAGGTGCAATGGGGCGAGAAGTTCAGCGCTGACACCGCACGGCGTGTTTCCGCCAATACCGCCAAGGCGTGGCGGTTTGTGGGAGAGATGGAAGAAATCGCCGCCACGTTCGAAGGTGCCGACCTGCCTGGTGGCTTCCATCAGGCCGCGGCCGACGTGTTCTCACGCCAGGCCGGATTCAAGGATCAGCCAACGCCTGATCTGGAATCTGTGCTGGGTGCCATGTTGAAACGCGACTAGCCGCCTAAACGCTGCATGGTCGCTTCCCAGGTACCCTTAATCACCTGGCCATCCGGCAGAATCTAATCAACACGCACCCGATAACTGTGCGTGCGAATGTCTGAATAGACGGTGCGCGCGGTTGAACCATCAGCCCCCACGAATTGTGAGACATACTGCGCTGGTTCATCATCACCGACTTCGTCTACGGAGATGCTCACAGGGGCGGCTGCACCCACCGGGTACCAGGCCGATTGCCACTGCCCCTGCTCATTCCAGTCATGCGCAGCGAACCCACGGATCAACCCGTCACCTACCAGAGCGGCATAACACTGAACTGCGTGCCAGAAATCAACCGCGCACTACATAGATACCAGCAGACGCCGGATTTCCAGTTCAGTCAGTCTCATATTGAAATCGGATCTGGCGCAGCGGGATGTTTTGAACTCAGCAGCGACACATTGCCCCAACGAGAACTGGCGACGCTCTGGACTCGGGCAACTCTGGACCACTGTCTGAGCTGATCCTACCCGGACCGACGTAGCGAAGATGTCAGCCGGCGCGAGCCACCTTGACCATATCTGGAACACTGGTCAGTTTGACCCGTGGCCGACCTTCCGCTTCCCCCGCTGCGACTTCATAGGCGTTGATCCGTGACCAGTCGTCATAACTGATCAGATCCGGTTGGCGGGATTGCATCAGACTCGAAATGGCATCCAGTGATTCGGTGGGGTTGAAATGATGCCCTGCCTCCATGTCCTCAACCATACACTTGACCGTTTCCTGAGCGTCGGTTTTGTTGGTACCAATCACCCCGGTGGGGCCACGTTTGATCCAGCCGGCACAATAGAGCCCTTCGACATTGTTGCCATTACCATCGGTGACGCGTCCGAGTTCGTTGTGGATGGAGCCCCACGCCTCATGGAAAGGGACATCCGGAAGTGGTGAACCCCGGTAACCCACCGAACGGAACACGAGGCCCACCGGCAGCTCTTCGAAGTTGTCAGTCGCGCGGGGACGAATGCTCCCGCGATCGTCGAGATACAGCTCATTCCTGACGATGCGAATTCCCTTGATCTGTTTGTCGCCCTGTAATTCAGTAGGTGAAACAAGGAACCGGATGGTCAGTGTCTTACTCTTGCCGGAGAGTGGCTGACCGGCATAGCCCCCAATCAGCTCAACGTTCTTGACGGCGTTCTTGTCACCGTTGGCATCGAGATCCTCCTGGCTGAGTGCATCAAGCCTGCCTTCATCCGCGAGTACTTCGATATCCGCGTCTTCGAGTTCGCCCAGTTCCTTGATCTCTGGTGGCGTGAACGCGGCCTGTGCGGGCCCACGGCGTCCGAGCATATAGACGTGTTTCACATTACTTTTCGCGAGCGCTTCAATTGCGTGATCCGCCATGTCGGTGGCGCGACGTTCGGCGTCAGTCATGCACAACATGCGCGCCACATCGACAGCCACATTGCCAATACCGACGATGGCAACACTTTCCTGGGACAAATCAAATTCAAGGTGGGCGTAATCCGGGTGTCCGTTGTACCACGCAACAAAATCGGTTGCTGAGTGACTGCCTAAGAGATTTTCCCCGGGGACGTCCAGACTGCGGTCCATCTTCGCGCCGTTGCTGAACATCACCATATGATAATGCTTCTTCAGATCGTCCATATGGATGTGGGAGCCATACTCGACATTCCCAAAGAAGCGTACATTCGGTTGCTGCGCACTTTTGTCGTACGCCCGGGTGACCGACTTATCTTTCTGGTGGTCCGGTGCAACACCGTTCCGCACCAGACCGAAGGGTGTGGGCAAACGATCGTACAGATCGATCTGCGTATGGATCTCTTTGAACCTCTGGAAGTTACTGATGGTGTAGAACCCGGCCGGACCGGCGCCGATCACGGCGACTCTCAGTGGGTTTTGTTCACTGCCGATTTCAGACATGGATTATCCCCCCTTACCATGGCCGTCGAGGGTACCAAATCGGCTGGCGGCGGGATAGCTGGAAGTCACCCTTCGTCGAGGGCCAAGCGGCCATGTCGTTCGAAAATGACACGCCTGGTGGGAGTAATCCGCGTTTCAGTGCACCACACCCACCAGGCGATGAATTGTCCTATCCCACGCAGGCTCGCCCTGCCCGGGGGTTTACCGCATAATGATGGCCGTTACTGCTGAGGTTTCCCTTCCTTGAATGAACCGGTCGCCAGAACCTACCAGAACAGTACATGGCTGTCTGCGCTGGGCGTTCGACCGGAAGAAACGACCGTCATCACACTGCTGTTCGGCAACATGTTTGTTTCCGGCATCGCCATAGGGATGCTGAGGGTCGCCGCCTTCACGCTGTTCCTGGCTGAATTCAGTGCCGAACAACTAGCCATCATGGCGATCCTGCTCGCGTTCACGGGAACGACACTCACCCTGCTGATCTCGAAAGTCACCCATGGGCGATCCTTCTCGACCTACGTCTTCACCGTCCTGGGCACGATCCTGGTGGGCCTGCTCGGATACCGATTCCTGCTGGGCAGCGTCGACAACAAGATCTTCATCTTTGCGCTGCCGCTGTTCTTCGAGACTGTCTACATGCTGTTCAGTCTGCAATTCGTAACCCTATTCACCCGTCTGCTGAACGTGCGCCAGACCAAGCGCCTCTCGGGCATGGTGCGCTCTGGCGAATTCCTCGCAGAGATGGGCGGTGGCGTGTCGGTCGCACTACTGCTCGCGTTCATGGATGTGCAGGATCTACTGCTCGTCGCCGCAGGCGCGACCGCCGTGGTCTTCGTTATCGCGGAGTTGACCGCCCGAAAATTCAAGGAGACACTGGCCGTCACCAGTAGCGACCTGGTTGAGGAAGAAGAACTCGACAACAAGCTGCTGAAACTGCTGCGCCTGCCCTACGTGCGATCCATCTCACTCTGTTATGCAGCATACATCTTCGCGTATTTTTTCCTGGACGTGGCCTTTTACCACTACGCCTCAAAGCAATTCACCGACGAGGTCGCGCTTGCCACCTTCCTTGGCCAGTTTATTGCCATCAGTGGCTTCATCACCTTGCTGGTGATGGTCTTCCTTTTCGCCCCCATCCTGCGCCGGTTCGGCGTACTCGCGGGTGTAATCGGTTTCCCGATTGTGATTGCCATCGGCGCGACGGCCGTCAGCGTCATGGAGTTTGCTAGTGTGTCCGGGATCGCGATCTTCTTCGTCATGGTGGCCACCAACGGGATGCGGTTTGTTCTGCAGTCCGCCATGTGGCGGCCGAGTGTCACCATTTTGCTCCAGGTGCTGCCTGATCGGCAGCGCACCCAGGGCACTTCACTGATTGAAGGCGTGATCGATCCCCTGTCCGGCGGACTTGCGGGATTGACGCTATTTATCATTTCCCACTATCTGAAATGGGAACCCCAGATGTTCCTGCTGGTGCTTACGGGCCTAATGGTGATCTGGATATCGATGGGTGTTGCGATCCGCCAGATGTACCTCTCCAACCTGGTCGTCAGCATCCAGAAGCGCAAGATCGGCGAACTCTCTGTGCAGGAACTGGACAATGCCAGCCTCGACATTATCAAGGGTGGCATTGAATCTTCCTTTCCTGCCGAAGTCTTCTACTGCATGAACCTGCTGGAGGAAATGGAACATCCGCAGATTACTGAACTGTTGAAGCAGGTGCTTGCCAACGAGCGTTACGAGGTGCGCTTGGACGCGCTGGAAAGAGTGGCGCGCCTGCAAATCGAGGCCATGCAAAGCCATGTCCGCCAAGAGATTGATACGGAGACACACCCACGCGTGCTGGGCCAGGCCCTGATCACCTACGGCGCCCTTGGTGCCGACGATGTCGGTGCCGTGCTCACGCCACACATCAACAGTGATGACGAGTACATTCGTCGCAGTGCGCTCAGTGGTTTGCTGAACTACGAACCCGCCAGCGACGATACCAAGAACAAACTGCTGGATATGGCGCGATCAGAAGATCCGGCAAAACGGATGTTCGCCGCAGATGTGATGGGAGATTTCGACGCTGGTGCCAGCTACCTGGTAGAACTGCTTGATGACGAAGATCACGCCGTGGTCTCCCGAGCCATCCATGCGGCGGGGCTGATCGGTGATACCCGCCTCATCAACACATTGGTCAGCAAACTTTCCGTTGCGGGTTTGCAAAGCCCCGCCGCCCAGGCGCTGCAGCAGTTTGGTGATAATGCGCTGTATGACCTGGACCTGGGTTTCCGTTCGCCGGAGGCCACCAGGCAGGTGAAGCGGCAGATCATCGAGATCGTTCGCGAGATTGGTGGCACCGGCGCCATGGAGATTCTGCTACGCCATATCGAAATCGATCACCCGGAACTGCGACACCAGATCTACCTGGCACTCGCGACCCTGAACTACCAGGCCGATCCCGACAACCAGTACATCTTCGTCAACAAACTGGAAAAAGAAGTGGAGTTGATCACCTTGCTGCTGGCGAGCATGGAAGACATCTTCGAACATCGACGGTATCGCTCGCTCACGGCCGCACTCGGCCAGGAGCTGGATACGAGGCGAGACAACATGCTGCTGATCATGTCATTCATCTTCCCTTCGATCGTCATGCTCGACACACGGGCCAGCATTGCCTCCAAGGTTTCTGGACTGAGGGTCTTCGCCCTGGAAGTTCTCGACAATTTGCTCACGAATGAGATCAAACCGGTGGTGTTGCCGATACTGGATGACCTCTCTGTTTCGGAACGACTGGCACAGCTAGACGAACGCTTCCCCCAGGTGCACATGAATGCACAGGATCGTTTCGAGGACCTCGTTTCCACCCATTTCAGCGAGTCGTTCGTATGGACCAAAGCCAGCCTGTTGCACCAGATTGGACTCGATAAGCACGAACACCTGATGGATGCCGTCTACTCGGGCCTGGAAGACTCTGAGCCCCTAGTTCGTGAAACCGCTGCTTGGTCCCTCGTTCAGCTGGATGCTGTGGACGCGCCACAGCGGCTCGCCGGTCACAGGAGCGATCCTAGCCCCCACGTGCGCGAAATTGTGGGCGAATTGCTCGAGGGGCTCGGCTGAGCGCCGCTACGCGTTCTTCCGACCCGCTGATACCAGCCCAATATTCCTCTGACGTCATCGCTGGCGGAGTCGCCGCAATCCAGCAATAATAAGACCCGTGTCATCTGGTCATCACACACATGCTGCTCACCATTGAGAAGGTGCTGATCCTGAAGTCGGTGCCGATCTTTGCTTCGGTACCGGAAACCCAGCTTGTGGACCTGGCCACCATCGTCGAATCCGAGGATTTCTCTGAAGGGGAAGTCATCATCCGGGAAGGCGACCTCGGCACCTCCATGTACATCGTTGCCTCTGGCAAGGTGCGCCTTTTCACCAACGACACCGAAATGGGTACGCTGGGCAATCGCGCAGTGTTTGGTGAGCTTGCAGCCCTCGACCCCGAACCACGCGCCGCCTCCATTGAAGCCCTGGAAGACTGCACCCTGCTCCGCCTGGATGGTGAATCTCTGTACGACCTGATGTCCGGCAACCGGGAGGTCACCCGTGGCATCATCCGCGTGTTGTGTGACTACACCCGCAAGAACCTGGCCCTGGCGCGTTAACCACTGTTATGAATCGGCTGATTGCCGTCCTCCTTGTTGTTCTGATCGCACCCATCCTGCCGATCGGGGTATTGCTGTTTCTGATTGCCAATCCTGACTATTACCGGGATGCGTTAACCGAGCGGTTCCATGAACAGACAGGGCTCACCCTAGTGTCTGCCGATCTCGGCTGGCGCTATTTTCCGCCGATTGCCCTGACCCTTAAGAACATCCAGGTGAATGGTCTGGACGGGGATGCACTGGCATCACTCGATGCGTCGGCGATCGACGTTGCGCTGTGGCCGCTGATCAGTGAACAACGCGTCGATTTACGGGCGGTGTACATAGAAGGTGCTGACATCAACCTGGTTCAGGATGAAAATGGCCGGCGCAACTGGTTGCTTAACGACGATAGCGAGGCCCCATCGGACGAACCCCGAGCGGAAGCGGTCGACGAATCCACCAGACCTGTGAATCTGCAGCTAAACATCGAGCGTATCGAACTGGTGAACAGCCAGCTGAGATATCGCGATCAGATTGCCCAGATGGACACCACGGTGCAGCTGACATCGCTCAGCACCGGTGCCGTCGAACCGGGCAAACCCATCAACGTTGCCATCGAAGCCTTGATGAGTAGTGCCACCGGCTTAGACGCAGCGCTTAAGGCATCTGGCGACATCACCATTGCCCCTGGCTTGAAAACCATCACGCTGGAAGCCTTTCGAACCCAACTCAATACGAGTGACAGTGGCACGTCTTACGAGGTCGACATCACCACGAACACACTGCTCGACATGTCCGGCAACATGACCAGGATCGACAGTGAAATCAGTGGCTCTATAGACGCGCTCTCGGTCACAGGGGAGATCACGGCCGCGCTGACGGAGATGCCCCACATTTCCGGGGAGTTGCATGTGACGACACTGAATATGAATCCCTACCTGACTGAAGACACGGGCGAAACCAGCACAGCGGCGGCAGAAACAGCAACAGACACAGACACAGACACAGACACAGACACAGACACAGACACAGACACAGAAGAGATGATTCCCATGGAGGCATTCCGCGGAGTGGCGCTGGAACTTGCTATCTCTGCCGACACGCTGGTGTATGACGAGTACACGTTTACCAACCTAGCGACGCAGATCGACAATGATGATGCGCTCGCCGTGACAGCCACACTCGAGGGATATGGAGGTACGTTCGACATCAACAGCCGGGTCACACATGACGAGATACCCATCACGGATACAACCATCAATATCGACGGCGTCGACGTTGCCGAGTTCGCAGAACTCGACTGGATTACGGGTTCCCTCTCGCTGGAATCCACAACCCAGCTGACCGGCGCCTACAAGCACAACCTGAACGACCAGCTCACGGGCACCAACCGGTTTGTCGTCACAGACGGCTCCATGGATATCACGACACTGCGCCGCGTGGTGCAGCTGGTCGCGACGCTCACCCGACAAACGCACCGTGTCGCGGACTGGCCGGATCGACTGGTGTTTGAAGAATTGCACGGTGATCTGACACTGCCTTCCGGACTGGTGGAAGGACAGCAACTGAACCTGAAGGCGGATGAATTTACGATTGATGGCACGGGTGGTATCGACATTTTAGCCCGTGAAGTGGACTACGCCCTGCAGCTGACATTTGAAGAAGCGCCCCCGGAACCGGATACACCGATCCCGGCCGATCAACTGGCGGTTGACGAATCACTGACGCGCATTTCCTGGCCGATTACGTGCGCCGGGTCTCTGGATGACTCACCCGCCACACTGTGTCTGCCTGATCGTGAAGCCGTCAGAGGCGTCATCATACGCATTGCCAACGAGAAGGTGGCGGAGAAAGGTGAGGAACTGCTGGAGAAAGCCAAGCAGAAGCTGGAAGAGAAGATTCCGCAGAATGTGCGGGACAAGACCAAAGACTTGCTGGAAGGCTTATTTAATTGATGAGAGTTTGATGGCCAACGATACACAGCTAACGGCTGAAGAAGTGGCGACCTTCCAAGCACGGGTCCTCGCATGGTTTGACCAACATGGCCGCAAAGACCTGCCCTGGCAGCAGGACATCACGCCGTATCGTGTGTGGGTGTCTGAGATCATGCTGCAGCAAACGCAGGTGGCCACCGTGATCCCCTACTTTGAGCGGTTCATGTCGACATTTCCGGACGTAGGCACTCTTGCTGCTGCCGAAGAAGATCAGGTCCTCTATCTATGGACCGGGCTCGGCTATTACGCACGAGCGCGGAACCTGCACAAGACAGCGAAGCAGGTCATCACTGAGTACAACGGCGAGTTCCCGGATGAACTCCAAGCCTTGGAAGCGCTAGCGGGTATCGGCCGATCAACCGCCGGGGCGATCCTGTCGATTGCCCATGGCAAACGAGCAGCGATCCTCGACGGGAACGTAAAACGAGTGCTCGCACGTTGTTTTGCCATCGAGGGCTGGCCCGGTACTACCGCAACCTCGAAAGCCCTGTGGGCAGTGGCGGAACAACTGACGCCGCATGAGCGCATCGGTGCCTACACTCAGGTGATGATGGATTTAGGCGCAGCCCTGTGCGTGAGTCGCGAACCGAGTTGTTCACGGTGCCCGCTTGAAGACCGGTGCCAGGCCAAACGCGAACAGCGCATAGCGGAGTTCCCCGGCAAAAAACCGAAGAAAGAGATGCCCGTACGGGCAACCTGCATAGTACTCGTGTGCAACCACGATGGTGAATACCTGTTGACGCGACGTCCAACAACCGGACTCTGGGGTGGGTTGTGGACATTCCCCGAGGTCGAGGCTGCACAGTTGGACGAGGAGCTGATCGATCGAGGCTGGCAACCCATGCCTTCTTCTTTCGCACCATTTCGAAATACGTTCACACATTTTCACCTGGACATCACACCGGTACAGGCAACGAGCAACGAGGCCGTGGTCAATGAGCCCAACCGCAGCCAATGGGTTCACCCAAATCAACTCCCGGAGATCGGCCTGACCACACCCACGAATCATCTGCTGAAGCTTCTGGCAAAATGTGATGACAACGCCGTTATCGACGACAATATGAACAACGGCAACGGAAACGTACAAATCTCAATGGATCTGACATGACGCGCACCGTGCAATGCTCACGCTACAAGAAAGAACTGCCGGGACTGGACACCCCGCCAATGCCGGGCCCGAAGGGTGAGGAAATCTACAACCAGGTGTCTGCCCAGGCCTGGGGCGAATGGCACAGTCTGCAGACCATGCTAATCAACGAGAAGCACCTGGATATGCGTGACAAGGACGCACGGAAATATCTGAACGAACAGCGTAATCTCTTTCTTGCCGGTGATCCCGTCGATCACGCAGAAGGCTATGTACCGCCAGAGGAGTAGAGCCCTGGCATAGATGACCAGCGGCTTACAGCCGCTTGACCCTCTTGCCCCCTTTCGATTTAATACGCGCCTCGCTTTGCAGTCCGGTATCACCTACCGGTTAGCGGCACCCTCGATGGCCAGATAGCTCAGTTGGTAGAGCAGGGGACTGAAAATCCCCGTGTCGGTGGTTCGATTCCACCTCTGGCCACCATATTCTTCTTTTAAAAGCTTTTAAATACCTGTCCAGCTTCACAATTTTCGTGAACGAGCTGGAGCAGTAGACAATGCAGTTGACAAAAAAGTGTCCCAAGTACACCTATCGCAAAGATGGTGTTTACTACTTTTCCAAGGCTGCCCCCAAAGATCTCCTAGATCTTTATTGCAAACCAAGAATCGTTAAGTGCCTGGGGACTAGGTCGCCTCAGTCTGCTCAGTTCGTTGCTAAGGCGATGCTAGCGAAGCTTGAAGACTATTGGTTGGGTATTCGTCTTAAGCGCATGGAAGTTCCTGCCGCTGAACTACTGGTCCATGCGAGATCTGCTTACTCTTCCGAACAGCCTCAGCGTGAACATCTCCATGCTTAGACAGTGTATAGATCCACATCCCTAACGAACCTACGTAAGGAATCAAATGAATAAACCACCACCCACCTGATTTCCCTACATGATGGAGCTTGGCCGACTCAAACGGGTATAAGCCTGTAGATCGTGCCTCCAACAGCGCCAACTAAAAGCGCCAGCAGAGAAAAAAAACAAAGGATAAATGCAGATCTATGGCTGTAATTACGCAGGTAGTTTCTTGCCCACCAAACCCTGCCAATAAAGTACGTGAACCCAAGTATGAAAGCGATGCCGTCGGAAATGCTCAGCGCAAAAATCCAAAGCGCGGGGAAAACAAGAATCAAGTGTTCTAATAGGTTCTGATGATTGCGAAATACGACCATAAAATCAGGATCTGAATATAGTTCCAACGAATGAAACTTTTCTGGGGCTTCGAGTGCGTCAGCAAAGTTCTCTCTAGCCTTTCCTACACGAAGGCTCAAGACCCACCCCAAAGCTACTAAAGCCAACGTGACCAATGACGTAAGAGGGTATTCGTTCATTTTAGGTATCTTTTTCTTTTAGCGTACCAAAACATCCAATCAGACGCACAAGGACTGTCGCTATTTTCATGCTACCTCTTCGACGTAGAGATGCTGGCTCTCAAAGCAGGGATAGCCCTGTGGGCGCCGCTGCACTCGGCCCATGCGCACGGTTACTGGCCCTCCGCACCCGAGATCATCACGATGTTAATGAAGGCTGGCGCTGATCCAACCGTGACGAGTTGTCTGGGAGAGGCACCCGTCCATTACGCGGCGTGTCACGGCTGGGTGGCTTTACTGGAAGCATTGAAGCAGCAAGGGGTCGATCTCAACATGAGGACGCCGCGCCCTCATACGGCTGTTGCCGAGATGGCGAATCCCGAAGGGAATGAGAGTGGTGATACTGTGACGCCACTCATGATTGCTGTACGCGAAGGCTTGTACGATGCTGTGGTTTTCCTCTTGCTACATGCTGACCTTGATGCCACTGACACCCGTGGATTGACTGCCCTGCATGTGGCAGCCAAACCCTAGTGACAGGAGAACATAGAGGTGGTCAGGTTGCTTCTCGCCGCGGGTGCCAATCCAGACGTCACGGATGCTGAAGACCGGCACCCCCTGGATCTCACAAAGAAGGCGGGTTTTGAGGAGTCAGCAAAGTTGTTGGCGTAAGCCTCAGATACCCCACCAGGCACGCAACTCCGACATCGGCGTGTACTCCGCACCCTCGTTGTAGAAGTTGCCCAGCCAGCGGCCATTATCACGGAACATGAAGCGCTCATCGGGTTCTTCGTCAGCAGGTTGATAACGCGTATCGATACTGATGCGGTAGCGATCCGAAAGATTCGGTGCCGTGCTGTGCATGGTGTACAGGCCAAAGATCACCGCGTCACCAGGTTCAAACGGCGCCGTGCCTAGCGTAAAGCCAAAATCACGCACCAGTTCCCGCGGGTCGGAGGTAAACACAGCATCTGTCAGATCACGATCCATGTCTGTTGCACCATAGGTCTCGATCAGGCGTTCATGTTCATGAGACCCCAGCGCGACGACCAGTGGACCACCGTCCAGCGCCGTTGATGTCAGTGCCGTCCACATACTGAGACGGTTCTGTGTTCCTCGTCCCAAGTACACACTGTCATAATGGAAATGATTGTGACCACCCTTCGCCATTGAGCGCAGCCATCGCTTGTCGAATGTCATCACGGGTTTACCGAACATTCTCTGGTAAAACGAGAACGTCGCCTCGCTATCGACGACATCCAGGATCGGTTTACCGTGCGCGACCGGCAACACACGAAAAAATGGGAAGTTGTGGTTGGCTTCCGAGATGATGCCGTCGCTGGCATCGGTACCGGGCGCCAATCCACCTCGCTCATCGATCGCATGCAACGTCCAATGCGTCGCTTTTTTCGCAAGTTCCCTGTCGTGAAACCCTCGCAGGTACAGGTAGCCATCCTCTCGCAGGGACGACCACAATCGTTCGGGGTTGTCGATGTCGTTCGACGAATCCTTCAATTCGACAATGTCGTCGCCAAAGTGAAAGACCTCGTCACCAAACACGAACGGCGTTCCTTCGGGTATACGCTCTGTCACATCACAACCTTGTACTCAATGACGGAATTCTACCGCGCTGCACTGCAACAGGCAGTATGACCTTTTCGGCGATTCTGCACCGGGGAGACAAAGGGTATAGTGCAAACTTCGAACCACCCACCTGACACGACACATGCCGGACCTTATTGAAGACGGATACTGTTTGATCCACGGTGTACTACCCGAGGACCTGCTGATTCGTCTGCGCGACACCACGGAGGCTCTTTGCGCCAATACAGACGATGGTCACCGTCGATCCCAGGGCATCATGATGACCGCAATGGCAGATCCAATCCTGGCGGAGTTGATTACGCTGCCAGCAGCGCTTGAATGTCTCGAAGGCCTCGGCTATGACGCACCCACGTTCACCGATGGATATCTGATCAGCAAGCCCGGTGACAGTCCCCGTCTGTTCTGGCACTACGACTGGTTCGCCTGGAAAGACCCAGAGGCCCGTTCCCCAGAACCTCAGCAGCTATTCCTGATGTACTACCTGGTCGACACCACACCCGACAACGGATGCCTGCGGGTGATTCCCGGATCACACCGACATCACAACTCGCTTCATGACCTCCTCAGCAATCCACACAGCCCGGAACTGAGTCGCATCGACAACCCTGAGAACCCAGCGTTTTCCTCACGACCCGACGAGATTGATGTGCCTGTAAAAGCCGGCGACCTGGTGATCGGTGACGCCCGTCTTCTTCATTCAGCACATGCCAACAGTTCTAATGTGCTGCGAACGGTGATCACGTTGTGGTTTCAGCCACGATTCGATGAACTCCCGGAAAGGGTGCAGGCGCAAATGGTCAGAAAAACCCAAGCGGTACCAGAAGAGTGGCCAGCAGACGCCCGGCGTGCGGTAGAAGCACTCCACCCAGTATACACGGGGAACGATGAACCCTATGGCCGGGATCTATACCGTCCCCCTGAGCCATAGACCCGCACGATGGTCAGATCTGCCTGAATTCCATGGGCACAGCGATCGGCGCGTTGTCTATCGACGTCCAGAACTCGGACTCTCCCGAACGTTCGATGATCATACCGGCGGCTTCGAGTGCCGACCGCGCGCGCGCAAGGTCACGCACCCCCCAGCAGAGATGACAGAGACCCTGGCCCCAGTGCGACAGGGATTGAGCCGCTGGTGAATCATCGCTCTGTGAAGAACCATCACACCGTGGAGAGCGAATCTGAACGAAGGTGCCCGCCTCACAATGGGCCGTCACAACCCGGTCATTCAGTGCGTCCTCCGGTGCGGAGAAGCGCAGCCCGAACGAAGACCACGTATTCACCACGGTCTCCAGATCATCCGTCGCCAGAGACAGTCCAAGGATACGATCGACAACGCGCGTATTCGTCAACACGTATTCACGCCAGGCCCACCCCGCCCACATGCCATGCTCGTCGTGGTCCACCGGGTTGGCCAGGTTCAGCAAGACGCCATGGGTATCCCTCGGGTGCAGATGCCACGCGGCGGCGACATGTTCGGTTCGATTGCGCTGCACCACACGTGCACCGGTCGCCCTGATCTCCGCGTCAAGCACCTCAAAATCATCATCGGCAATGTCTACGTTCACCATATGCCAACCAGGGCCATTCTGTTTCAACAAACGGTATGCAGAACTCTCCGGATCATAGGGTTCAATGAGCTCCAGGTAGGTGCGATTGCCAAACGCGTAGACCGCATTGTTCACCCCTGATCGCGCAATATCCACCCGTTCCGAAGGAAAGATGCCGAACACACCATGCAACCAGTCCATGGCCTCGTCGATGTCGTGAACCAAAACTGCCGGTTGTGAGATGTGTTCAATACGGAGCATCCGATGAGTGTATCGGCTGATGGGATCCAACTGAAGTGGGGAGGGAACCCCCTTGACCTTGACCTCGGGGAAAGGTTGAAACTCCCCCC
>NTKD01000025.1 GCA_002457275.1 OM182 bacterium MED-G24 | reverse complement strand
GACGAAGAAGTACCGGAGAACATCGTGCCCACCGCACCGGGCTTGGTGGCTGGATTCGCACGAAATGTCACTTCCATCCATTGTCGTGAACCAATTGCGGCGCCTTTGCGATCATCTGAAATCCCCTTACCGAGGATGTTGCAACCCTCTGCGGTTAGTGCATCAAGGTAGTTCTTGTACACCTCGGAGAACGACCGGTCTTCACCTTCGTACTTATAGAAAGTACGCGTCACCTGGCCTTGCGCTCAACCGAATTGAGAAACAGTTGAATGCCGATGTCATCGTCATGGGTGCCGTGTCCCGAAGTCGGCTCTCAGAAGCACTTGTCGGCAGTACCACGGAGCGCGCCGTTGCATACTTGGACAGCGACGTTATGGTCGTCAAGCCGGATGGGTTTGTATCACCGCTAAAGACAAGCACAGCTGACAGCACAGCAGTCGACGAGGGTGTGGCGTAAGCCGGGTGTCCCTCGTTCCCTAAAAGGTGCTGATCCCGGTGACTTCCATCACCCAGTAGAGGGCATGTCGGAGGAAGGATCGCTCCTCGTACATCGCATAGTCCACGGTGTAGATGCGGCCATCGTGGTTGTGCCAGATGTCCTCGAACGTGTCGGACGCGTCACGTAAGCAAGCGTCTTCGGGAGAGGCTAGAAGCAAGACATCCGTTTCTAGGTTGAAGTTCGCGAGGTTGCGACGCGTGTAGTTGGCAGAACCTAGCAGCAACGCGGCCTCGTTTCTTCCCTTGAAGTGGAGCAGGGCCATCTTGGAATGGCACTGTTCGCCGTGGGTATCTGCCCAGCGGACATCGATCCCGGCCGCGACGATCTGAGACGCGACAGGACGATTGGGGATACCGATCTTCTTGAAGCCGAAAGCGTCCTTGGCGGGGTCGAGGACAACCCGGATGGACACCCCGCGTTTTGCGGCGCTGATCAACGCTCGTACGACGTTGCGCTCGGACAGGTAGAACAGGATGAAGTCGATCCGGTCGCCAGGCTGCGCACGTTCGATCAGCCGCAGCACCTGGTCCCGGATGGCGCCCTCGGTATGGATGCTGATTCGGTCGTGCGGCTCAGCGACGACAGTTTCCCTATCACATGGAATATCTGGCAACGGAACGCCGGCCATTTCCAGAACCGCCATTTCTGTCTGCAACAGCTCCAGAACCGCGGGGCCGTTGAACTTCAGTGCCACGTTCCTGTTCTGCCAGCTCGCGTCGTGTGGGTTGGCCGTACTCACGAGCCCGACCCAGCCCCATACTTCAGAGTCTGCCACCATTGTCTTGCGATGATTGGCCTTCATGTTGGGAATATGCAGCAGTCCCCTCAGGCTGACCCGCTGGTCACTGAATGGATTGGGTAACCACCCACGCGGTGAATTACCGAGTGGTCGCAACAGCAAGCGCCAGAGAAAACTGTAGACAGGGCTACTGTCGCGGAGCTGATCGAGATCGGTGGTCACGACATCGATACCAGCCTGAACGAGATCGGCCTGTAGTTGCGATGGTAGGCTGCCATAGAGCGTATTGCAGGGGTCGGTGATAAAAACGATCTGCAGTGCGGGATGTTGTTGTCGTTGCCGGATCAGCGCATCGGTCAACTCGCGCCCCATCGAACGTACTGGCTGATTGAAAATCAACAGTTCATTGAAGAGAAACATATCGAGACAAATTAGTCGTCGCGCATCCCTCACCATCTGAAGCATCTCGTCGAAGATGTTATGGCTCAACCTGAGTACGCCGTCACCGTCGTGCCAGGTGAGATCCTTTAGAAAATGCACGTGGTCGGCGGGATGGGGATGTCCGTCAAAATTCACGCCTCGAGGCAGTTCGTCAAACGGACGATAGCCAAGGAAGGCTGGGCGCAGTGATTTTTTGGTCACTGATGCCATATCGTTCTATGATCCAGTGATGGGTGTATATCGCGTCATTACTTTCAATATTGCACATGGACGCGGCTTGTCACTGTATCAGGGATTCCACTCCGCGAAATATATTGAACGTAACCTCGCCAGGATCACGTCCGTCCTGACAGAAGCTGACGTGGATTTTGTCGCCTTCTAGGAGGTGGATCAAGATTCCTACTGGAACAAGAACATTGATCTGATCAAGGCGATCCACCAGGAGACCCCGTACCACCATAGTTTTATCGGGCTGAACAACGAACGTGGCGGAAAGTGGAGCTTCAACTATGGCAGCGCGATTCTGTCACGCCATCCCATTCAAGCTGAATACAACCAGCCCTTTGACGACAAGACGTTCGGTGGTAAAGGCTTCATGTACGCAGAGATAGCGTTGGACGGCTCGTATCTTCGCGTCGTCAATGTTCACCTTGATTTCCGTTCGCGACAACGGCGTGTCGAGCAGATTGATCAGCTGATCGATTTTCTCGAGGGGCGACTTGATGACGTCAGCGTGCAGCCGATCATCTGTGGGGACTTTAACTGTCCTGCCAGGAAAACAGGGGATGCTGTTTTCCACCTGTTTCGGTATCTGGAGACCCACGGATACCGGTTACTGCCAGAGACCAGTGCTATGCGCACGTTGCCAGCTCATTTTCTGACAAGAACCATCGACTTCATCTTCATGCCCCCTGGATGTGCGATTCGCGATGTCTCGGTGCTGTCCGTCTATGTCTCAGACCATCGACCTGTGCTCGTGGAGTTTGAGTCATATGAGGACATTCGTGCGCTCGCGGACTAGCCGTTGATGCCTTGACGCAGATCAATGTAGCGCAACCCTGCTGCTGTAACATGGAAAACACACCCCCAATCAACGGGAGTTCCGTGATGCGTAAACCACTGATTGTTCTGACGAGTGTGCTTTGTCTGCTATGTGTTGCCTGCAGTCCCCAGGAGCCAGGGTTCAATCTGCCACCCGGAGATGCGGATGTAGGTAAAGCGAACTTTGTTCTGCTGCAGTGCAACTAATGCCATACGGTTGGCGATGTCTCATACGTGGGTAAACAGCTGAACGTGCAACTGGGCGGAGTGTCTACCCACGTCAAAACATACGGTGATTTGGTGACATCTATCATCAATCCGTCACACAAGCTTTCACGTGGTAATGATCCTGCAACCGTGGCCGAAACCGGCGAATCTGTGATGAGAAACTATAATGAGACTCTGACGGTACAGGAACTCATCGATTTTGTAGCATTCCTACAGGATGAATATGAGGTCTGGGTGCCTGACTACTACACCTATCCGGGGATGTGACCAAGATGGAAATTTAGCCGTGGCAGGTGATCTCACGTTCCCCTATCCTTGTTGAACCCAAACGAGATGCCGTCATGGATAGCTCACATCTGATCGTCTACTCCGACTACCTTTGACCCTGGTGCCATAGCGCTGCGGTTCGCGTGCGCATGCTCAAGGAGATCTTTGGTGACAGGCTGGAGGTGGAGTGGCGCTCATACCTGCTGATTCCCGAAAAGCGGGATCGAACTCTCGAGAAATTCCGGCAGTACACCCAGTCCTGGTTGAAGGTGGCGAGCGACAAGCCTGGCGGGAGTTTCCAGACCTGGTCCACCCAGGAACAGCCACCGAGCCACAGTATTCCGCCCCATCTAGTGGCCAAAGCGGCGGCGCAGGTGGATGAGTCTGCTTTCGAGTTGGTCCACGATGCTTTGTTGACGGCCTACTTTGTTGAGAACCGTGACATCTCTGCGGAAACGACATTGAAGTCGATTTGGGTGCAGGCAGGTCTAGATGAGGATCAGTTCTCAACCAGTCAGGATCCTACTCACCTGAAATCTGTCATTGATGAACACAATGAAGCGCTCACAGTCGGCGCGCAGGGAGCACCTTCATTCAGAATGGCGCACCATGACGTTGCCATCACGGGGTTGCATACCGTTGAAGTCCTGGAGCGGTGGATCAACCGGGTGTTGAATGATGAGGTCTGAGCGGTGAGGGATGGGTGTTCCTGAGATAGATAGAGGCGTGAGTATGATAGGACCGCCTAACTTGATCCGGAGTGTATACAATGGCACTCCTTTTCTCGCTGGTTTAAGCACCGAGTGACCTATGGCAAAGAAATCCGCTCCACCACCTGCGCAGGTCTTCACACCCAGAGATGTGAGTCTCGGACAAACCCGTGCAGAGAATGTTGCCTTCCCGCTTCGCTGGGGAATCATTGGCACGGGCGAGATTTCGCGCCAGTTTGTCGCTGCTGCTCGTGAATGTGCTGGTGCCACCATCGTTGGTGTGTCCAGCCGAACAGCGGAAAACGCATATGCTTTTGCGAAGGCCCATGGCGTCGAGAAAGCCTACGACTCCTACGAGGAGATGGTGTCGGCACCGGACATTGATATTGTCTATATCGGCACGCCGGGCGAAGTGCACAAAGAGCACAGTCTCATGGCCATTGAAGCTGGTAAGCATGTGCTGTGTGAGAAAGAGCTCACGAACGGTGTGGCTGATGCAGAGGAAATGTACACAGCTGCGGCGAAGCACAATGTGATGTTGCAGGATGGTGTGTGGACACGCTTTTTTCCCGCTCTGGAACACGCACGTTATCTGATCGAGGAGGGTGCTATTGGTGACGTGGTGATGGTGCAGTCGGCTTTTTCAACGGTCTATACGCTGCAGGCCGTGACCCTTGCCTACGGCGATGCGAAACCGACGAACATCCAGGTGGGTGGGTCACGAGGTGGCGCCGGTGGTGTGATGCTGGATTTCGAAGATGACCGATTCGCCTTTGTCACTTCTGTGGCTTTCGGCAGTGAGTTTTCGGAGGTCACTGAGTTTGTCGGGTCCAAAGGTCGCATCACACTGGAGGAACCTGGACATTGCCCGACCGCGCTGACAGTGCGGATACCACCGGCGGTACCGTCTAGATACATGAACGGGAATACGCCATCGCCACTACAGCGGTTTGAATATCCTCTGCCTGATTCGATTCGCATGCCGCAGCCGTTTCCCAATCAGCAGGGTTTCATCTACATGGTAGAAGCGATCCATCGATGCCTAGCCGCGGGGCTGCGCGAATGCCCGCAATTCAACAAGGCGGAATCGTTGCATTTGATTGGAATGATTGAGGCTGTGAACAACGTGCGGGACGCAAACCCTAACTTTTGAGCAATAGATCTGTACGTGATCGCATCAGAGCGATCTGAGAAAGGTGGCATGTCGGTTTTAGTCTCGCGCGTTTCATAGGATTTCATCCCAGCGGGACTTTAGAAATGCCGTCATATCGGTTGCCATCTGATCTGCCCCTGACAGGGTCCTGGCGGGCGGTGTGTTCATTACCGGGGGGTGGATAGCGCGTTCCAGGAAAGCGAGGCCATCGGTTACGCGCCATTCAAATGATTCGTCCACGTGCCCCGCACCGTACACATATTTGTATTCGTGGTGGATGTTGTTGGCGAGCAGTGTGTTGTGCAACAGGTTCGTGCCCATGAAAAAGCCAAGCTCATCCCGGCAACCGCATTCGAAGTAGATTTGTACACCAGATTCACGGATCGCATCGGGTTTGTCCCTGACGATGTTGGCGGGTTGATTCTGATCGTGGAAGTCCTGCGTGTAAAACTCGGGATAGCCGTCCGGTTTGTCGAACGTCCCGGAGATCTGGGGCTCGTAAGCCACAATCGCCGCAAACGTCCCCAGATGTTTCAAGCCGATCGTGAGCGCACCCAGCCCGCCCATGGAGACGCCGCTGATGAAGGTCCCCGCACGATTCTGAGCAATTCGATACTTCGTGCGGAGATGCTCAAGTAGCTCAGATGCGATGTGCCTCTCCCAGTGCCGGGATCCGTCCGGAAAGTCGAGGTAGTTGTTGGGAAAGACGCCACAATGCGGTGTGACGACCACCATTTCTGAAAGACTCTCGTCTAGCCATAGCGCATTCAAACGTGGCGCCTGCAACCCCAGAAAATTCGCAGGCATCTCTGGGCCGCCACCGCCGTGGAGCCAGTACAGTAGTGGGTAGGTCTTATCGCTTGTGTCGTAACCTGGCGGCAACAACACGTCGTACTGTGCGGGGCTTGGCACTATTGATGATTCAAACAACTCGCGCTTAGCGTCCATCTGTTTGTTGTCCTTTGGCGTTGCAGTGTTCTAGGTGGTTTCATCAGAGTGTAACGATCAGGAAGTTGAGCTGTCAGCCCTTGGGCCACTCCGAATATCAGCGGGTCTTGCTCATCGTGGATAGAGAGGGCATTGTTGCGACCAAAACGTGAACACGAGCGCCATTGTGCGCAGTTGAAGTGAGCTGACATGAGTAAGCCTATCTCTGACAACATCAGCGATCCGATCTCCACCATTCCTTCAGCAGACGAGGTACCTGCAGCCGAGCGTGCTGCCAGGGACAAGCCAGGACGACCTGGGAACATGCCGGTTGAAGGTGTGCAGGGGTTTGGGATCATCAAGCACCACCCGTCGCCCTTCGACCCGGTGGAACAGATTGACGAGGCTTTCGCGTTCTATGAAGCGCACGGTTATGTCGTCGTCAATCAGCTGAGCGATGTGGAATTGCAACAACTCAACGAAGTTTGTGATGAGTTCCATAACGAGCGAGGTGCGGAGATTGATGTTCCCAATCAGGGACAGTTGTTCTTCCCCCTGCTCAACTACCCGGAGTTTGACGGCACGGTGTTTCATCCAAAAACGTTGCCATTGTTAGCACGTATCCTGGGTGGCATCGAACATGTTCGACACATCGAATTCAACTACCGGGGCTGGCAACCGGAGACGTCCGACTATGGGATGGTGTATCACCCCGACGATTGTAGTGGCGGTCTGCTGACGCTCGATCAGCGTCAGACGCGTCGACCCTATGGCCCACCGGACATGCTGAGCACGTTCACCTACCTGACCGATGTCGATGAAACTGCACCCTGTTTTGCCGTGGTACCCAAGAGCCGGCGCACCCACAACATCCAGCAGCTGCGAGATGCCCTGGGTGATGAGTACGGTGAGGTGCCTATCTGGGGGAAGGCAGGCACCTGCTGCATCGTGGACCGCTCCACGATTCACACGCGTCATGATCCTTTTGTGAAAGATCCGTCGAAACAGCGTTCGCGACGTATTCTGCATCATGTATTTGCGCGCGCAGGTGAATTGCGAAACGAAGACGGCAGCGTGCGCACCGGCAACGGACAACCATTGGCGGTCACAACCTGGGCATTCTCGCGAGGGCTGATTCCAAAACGCCTTGCGATTTCTGACGACCCCGCGGTGGCGCGGATGTTCTCGCTGTGGCCGTCACATCAGCAGGCATGGATGGCCACGGACTTTGATGAGGACTTCGTCAGTGATCCGAAGTCTGCGCGCGGTCCGACGACGGGTCCGTACCGGAATGACGGGTCAAAAAAGGAGTGATCGGTTGGGGCACTTCACCTGACTTTTGTTGCCCGTTTGATGGCGGCCTCTTCGTCTGGACACAGCATTGATCCATCAGGATTGAAGACATCGTGAGAGAGCAACTCGGGTTCACCCTTTTCAGCGCACCAGCCCCAGGGGTAGATTGTCTGCGTTTTTCCGGATACCAGTCCCCAGTTGATGGCCCCAATGTTGTACTTCTGAAGAATCGGCAGACTGGCCTGAAAAGTAGAGCCGGTGCCCCGGGACATGTACTCGGTACAGATCATCAGACGCTCGCGCTGTTGTAGAAGTTGAATCGTGCGTTCGAGTTCTTCGGGAGGTCGGTAGGAGTGAAACGAAATGATGTCAGAGTGCCCAATACTGAAGTCCCTGAGTGACTTGTACTCCGGAGCAGGGTGTCAAATGCCTGCTGTAACAGGCTGACTCAAGTCTTCGACTGATCGCGCCCATTCAAACACGGCTTCAAGCAATGGCAGGGAACGTGCGCCTTGTGTGCCCTGACCACCGCTTGCGTCACCGGTGGTACCGGTTCCGGGTTCGTTGTAAAGGTCCCAGCCAGCGATGCGCGCATCGTGCCTGAAGTGGTTCATCAGTTCCTTGACGTATGTCTCCAGCCGGGGCCAGGCGGCGGGGTCGTTCACAACTTTGATACCGGGTGACTGTACCCATCCGGAGTTATGAACGAATGGGATGGGCTTCGGCTGTGTCCCCAGCGCAGACTCCTGATTCCAGCAGTCATCAAACAATACAAACAGGGTTTTGATCCCATGGTTGGTGGCAATGTTGAGGTAGGTATCAATCCGATCACAGAATCCTTCGGGATCCTGTTGCCACAGCAGATCATGGAGATAGACACGCATGATGTTCATGCCCAGTTTGCTGGCGTACCCAAGTTCGCGCTCGATGGTCTCGGGGTCGAAGGCTTCCGCCTGCCACATCTCCAACTGGTTGATCGCGAACTGGGAATGAAGTTTGCGCCAACCTGGAGTGGTTGTACCTGGTACCACGCTTGTGCGCGTGACTTGTCCCATTGTTGCATGGTCTCTCTCTTCTGGAAATCTGGTCTTGTGTGCGTTAATTGGTTTGAGCGCTGCGGGCGCAGCTTCTCTGTGGCCTCTCTTCTACCTCGTGGTGAATCATATCCTGTCCACCACAGGAGATGGCCCTGCGTTGTGACTGTCAGTGAATTTGCGTGCAGAGAACGATTGAATCTGCCAAGTCGCCTTGCGATTCCCGAGGATCCTGCGGTGGCGCGCATGTTCCCGCTGTGGCCGCCACACTAGCAGGTATTTGAGCTAGGCAACGTACCGGTTCTGATTATCTCAACATACCTTGCATCTGATCGCGACCTCCCAGATAATCCGCCGCGACGGTGTCCAGTATGGACGTAATATGGGAACTCAGTGTAGATGTGGTGCTTGTCATCACACGAATCTGGGGCTGTACCCGCAACTGTAAACGACGAGCTACTCGCAAAGGCCACTGAACGAATTGCGTTCGGGAAGGCGCGAGCCAGTGAAGACTCGTGAGCCAGAAGACCTGCCGTCTCGTCGCTCGTCCAGAACCGGGATTAGTTTTTGGGACAGGATGATTTCCTTTGCAGCGACATAAACGTCCACGTCGCTTGGACTTTTGTCGTTTTAACGGTTGCCCTCGGCGTGGGGAGGACCGCAAAGGAGAGAAAGATGCGTAAAGCATTGCGCACAATCCCACGAATTTTCAGCACAGTCATACTGTTTGGCTCACTCACCGGCCTCCCGGCTTTTTCTGCGATGGGCGAAGTTTCTGACGTCGATGAAGTGGATGAAGTGATTGTTGAAGCATTTCGGCTTCCCGCAACACTGTCCGAAACGGGTTCCAGTGTCTGGGTGGTGGATGAATCACTGATCAAGGCGCGAGGGTACCTGCAGTTGACGGATGTTTTGACCAGTGTCCCGGGACTGACGATCAATCAGAACGGTACTTTTGGTGGTCAGGCCAGCGCACGGATCCGTGGAGCAGGCGGTGAACAGACACTAGTCCTGCTTGATGGCGTCATGATCAATGACGTCAGCGCACCTGGTGGTGGCTTTAACGTCGGTACGTTTGATGTCAGCGATGTTGCTCGTGTTGAAGTTTTGAAAGGACCGCAATCAACTCTTTGGGGTTCCGATGCGATTGGCGGTGTGGTCAATATCGTATCTAAGACACCGGAGGTAGGCTTCAATGCCGATGTTGGGGTGATGGTTGGCAGCTTTGGCACGATGCAGAACCATGTGGCGTTGTCTGGCGGAAACGACGTTGGCGATTTCCGTCTCAGCTACAATGACATCGCTACTGATGGTATCTCCAAAGCCGATGAAGACGATGGCAACACGGAAGAAGATGCGTTCGATTCCGAAACTTTGGCGTTGAAAGGTGGTGTGAACTTGCCTGCAGATGCTCGTCTGCAGATCAGTTATAGGGCGTCGGATGCCGATACAGAATTCGACAGTTTCGGTGTTGTAACGGGTGTCCAGGATGGTGACGAACAGAGCATAACCGAGTTTTCATCAGCACAGCTGTCACTGGCTATTCCTGCTTTTGATGGCCGATTGCAGAACACTTTGGCGTATGGCGACACTGAACTCGAACGCCAGAGTTACACCAATGGCGCACCGGGGTTTTCGGCTCAGGGTGAACGCCAGGTTTTTCAGTATCAGGGTACATACACGTTTGATCCGCACCACACCTTGTCAGTTGGGTACGAAGACGAAACCGCTACTGACGGTACAACGGAGGTTTCAAACACAGGTCTCTTTGCGCTTTACCAGTTCAATCCCGTGGAGAACATGACGGTCTCTTTGGGTGCCCGGCAGGACGATAACGATGAATATGGAACTGAGACGGTAGGCCGTTTCAGCACCAGCTTCGCAGTGACGGATGCTGTGGACTTGAGGGCAAGTTGGGGTGAAGGGTTCAAAGCTCCCAGCATTTTTCAGACAACGTTTTTCTGTTGTGGCGCCACTGCGCCGAATCCGGCACTCAAAGCTGAGGTGAGTGAAGCCTGGGACGTCGGAATGGATTGGCAATTTGGCAGCGGGTCCGGTGGCCTTTCGATCACCTTGTTTAAACAGAATACGGAGAATCTGATTGATTTTTCGTTTGCCCTGGGTGGGTATGAGAACATCGCGGAGGTGGAATCTCGCGGGATGGAATTCGCAATCGACTACCAGGTGACCCCAACGCTGACAGCCTCAACGAATGTTGCATACACCGATAGCGAAGATGGTGATGGTCACAATCTGATTCGATTACCCGAAGTCACTGCAGATGTTGCGCTGAACTGGCAACCGACGAACAGGCTAAGTGGAACCCTCGTGGTTGTGTACAACGATGAGGAGGAAGACTCACGAGGTATCGTTGACAGCTGGACCCGCGTGGATCTATCGGCGACCTACACAATAGGCAACGAATTGGAGTTCATTGCACGCGTCGAAAACCTGGGTGATGAAGACTATCAACAGATCTTCGGTTACGGCACACCCAAGCGTTCTGGCTATGTCGGTGCTAATTACACCTTTTAGTTCTGTAAGCACAACCCGATGAGCACGAGCATTGCATTGCCCACACGAGGTCCGGTTCGAGAGACCGGACCGATCGGAAGACTGCACCATTGAGGCGAGTGAACGAGAACCTCGGGTAGAGCTGAGTTCTGCATGGCAGCAAATAGTGTGGTACCGAGGGTCGGAATCGAACCGACACTCCCGTGAAGGAACCGGATTTTGAATCCGGCGCGTCTACCAGTTCCGCCACCCCGGCACAAAGAGAAGTCGATTATAGCAACGGCGTGTGATCCCGGGAACCTCAAACTGCGGCGTTCGCAGCGTCAAGTTTCGTAACAACTCGGTAACAGCCGTCAAGGTTCGTGTTCAGGCACCGATAATTCTCTTGCAGGAGAGAACCGGACAAGGAAGTCTTGAGGCCAGATAGAGTGGAATGTGGAATCGAGGCGATGGGGGGTGTCGAAGGCTGCCCCGAGACGCCGGATCTCCAGGATACGACGCTGACTTGTGAAGCGGTTGACGCCTCTGAGTTTGGGTTGCAGCTGGTGACGGGTGTGCCTTTCCCCCCTCACACACGTCTCAGCTTGCGCCTGGATTTCGGAGGTGAACTGTTCCGTCTTGATGCCATTGTCAGATGGCTGAAGGGTAATAATGTGGGTCTGCTGCTGGATGACATGAGCCAGGATATTGATGCCTGGGTCAGATGTTCTTTTTTGATGAGGACTATCAGCTGAATATCCAGCTGGCGGCGTGATACCCACGATCCTCTGAACCCCTTTGGTTTAGCGGCATGGACCCTTCGGTGGCGACACGCGCACGTCGGTCATTACGCACACCAAACCCTCATCCATTTGGCCATACTAAAGCTATGGTAGGGATGCAGTGTGTTCGATCTGATGACCGTTGGGCCAAAAAATGAGATCAATGATCCATTTCCCCGTCTTTTTCTTCATAATTACTCCATAATAAACACTGCGTCGAGCGATGTCGCTCCACAGGCCAGGAAAATTGAGGTTTTGAGCATGCGTTTGGATCGAATTGAAACTCAGGAAACTGTACTGATTGATATCGCAGATTGCCCGGAACGTCCGGAACTGGACGACACGCATATGTCAGCGATTACCGTCGATATCTCCAAAGAAGGCCTGAAGATGGGCAGCAACATCGAGATTCCTGTGGGTAGTTTTCTGGGTATGCGCGTGAGTATTCGAGGACGATTGTTCCGCCTGGAAGGCGAAGTGCGCTGGCACCTACGAGAGGATGGTGCTTGGTTTTCAGGTGTCCATCTGAGGGACAGCAGTCCGGATCTTGCGGAATGGCGAGAGATGTTCCAGGTGGACGTGGAGTGGCGGGCGCCACTGCGCGTTCAGGCTGTCTAGCCACTGCCTACATTACTACCACCTGTGGTCGTAGACGACCATCGGTCGCGTTGTGCATAGTAGGTGCTGTCTTTCCCTTGATATGGTCCGTCCATGCAGGTCAGTGATTTTGAGTTTGAATTACCCCCACACCTGATCGCCCGTTTTCCTACCGAAGAACGTAGCCACAGTCGGCTGCTGCACCTGGATTCGAGTGGACCCTCGTCGGCACTGTCACATCATCATTTCTATGATTTGCCTTCCATGCTTGGAGCGGGTGATCTGCTGGTGTTTAACAACACACGGGTGATTCCTGCGCGGATGATGGGTCACAAGGAAACGGGTGGTGCGGTAGAGATGCTTCTGGAGCGGGTCCTTGAAAACAGTCAGGGCCTGGTGCAGATCAAGGCCAGCAAGACGCCTCGATCGGGTGCGACGATCACGTTGTCCGACCACCATGAAGAGTCCAGCGGCCATATAATCACGGTGTTGGAGAAACAGGGTGGATTCTACCGTGTGCAGTTTCCAGCGCCGGGTCCTATCGCGATTGCAGAGTCGTGTGGGCATGTGCCGTTGCCACCGTACATTGATCGCCCTGATGAAGAAGCGGATCAGGATCGCTATCAAACCGTCTATGCGTCGAAGAACGGCGCTGTCGCGGCGCCAACGGCAGGGTTACATTTTGATAACGCACTGCTTGATCGGGTTGATGACATGGGTGTCGAGCGCGCATTCGTGACCCTGCATGTGGGTGCCGGAACGTTTCAGCCCGTGCGCGTTGCGTCTGTCGAAGACCATGAAATGCACTCCGAGTATCTCGAAGTTGATGAAGATGTTGTGGACGCTGTGTCCCGGTGCCGTGAACGCGGAGGGCGCGTGATTGCAGTAGGAACCACCACCGTACGGTCGTTGGAAAGTGCCAGCGCGGAGGGCATGCTGACCCCTTTTCAGGGAGAGACCGACATCTTTATCTACCCTGGGTATGAATTTCGCACGGTGGATGCGCTGATCACCAATTTTCACCTGCCCGGGTCTACGCTGTTGATGCTGGTCAGCGCGTTTTCCGGCTTGGAGGCGACCAGGTCCGCCTATGCGGCGGCGATAGAACGGGAATATCGTTTCTTCAGCTATGGCGACGCCATGTTGCTCACCCGCTAAAACACCATCGTCTGTTAACCTCGCGCCATGAATTTTGATTTGATCACCACGGACGGTGCCGCAAGGCGTGGTCGTCTGAATACCGCGCATGGCGTCATCGAAACGCCAGTGTTCATGCCGTGTGGCACCTATGGTGCCGTGAAGAGTCTTTCCCCATCGAATCTCAACGATATTGGTGTGCAGATACTGCTCGGAAACACCTTTCACCTGATGCTGCGTCCGGGACCGGATATTGTACGCGATCTGGGCGGGCTCCATGGGTTCATGGGATGGGACAAACCCATCCTCACAGACTCCGGTGGTTTTCAGGTGTGGAGCCTGGGCGATCTCCGGAAGATCAATGAGGAAGGGGTCACGTTTCGATCGCCGATCAATGGCGACCAGGTGTTTCTCTCCCCTGAGATCTCCATGCAGATGCAGACGGCACTGAACAGCGACATCGTGATGGTGTTTGATGAATGTACGCCATATCCGGCGAACGAAGCCGAGGTGCGTGAATCGATGGAGTTGTCGCTGCGATGGGCAGTTCGAAGTGCGCACGCGTTTGGTGATCTTGGGAATCCGAATGCACTGTTTGGGATCGTGCAGGGTGGTATGTATGAAACGCTTCGCGAAGCGTCTCTGGCGGGGCTTGTCGAGATTGGGCTTCCGGGATATGCGATTGGCGGCCTATCCGTGGGTGAGCCAAAGGACGAGATGTTGAAGGTTATCGAGCATCTTGCGCCGAGAATGCCGGTGGACAAGCCACGTTACCTGATGGGGGTTGGTACCCCTGGGGACCTGATTGACGGTGTGTTGCGCGGCGTCGACATGTTTGATTGCGTGATGCCAACGCGAAACGCGCGCAATGGCCATCTGTTTACATCGACTGGTATCGTGAAAATCAGAAACGCGGTCCATCGCACCGACGAATCGCCCCTGGATGCGGCCTGCGACTGCTACACCTGTACCCACTTTTCACGTGCGTATCTGCATCATCTGGACAAAACGGGAGAAATGCTGGGTTCTCAGCTGAATTCGATCCACAACATCCGCTATTACCAGTCGTTGATGGCCGGTTTGCGTGATGTTATTGAAAATCAGTCTCTGCGTACTTATGTAGAGGAGGTACGTCGTGGCTGGGACCAGCGGGGCATGCCATCTTGAGACGTTAACGAGCAGGGAGCTAATTTTGGGAGCTGTTTGGTCCACTTTGATTGCTCCATGCCTACCACATCGGAGACAATACGCGTTTTCGCGCCGGGACAACCCATGATTGATCTTCTGATACCCGCTGCACAGGCAGCCGAGGCTGGCGGCGGCGGTGGCCTTCCGTTCGGTTTCGACATTTTTATCATTGTTGCCTTTGTGCTCGTGTTCTATTTCCTGATCTGGCGCCCGCAGAGCAAGCAGGCGAAGGAGCACCGTGAACTGGTGTCGAGTGTTTCCAAGGGCGATGAGATAGTGACCCGGGGCGGCCTGCTCGGTCGGGTGAGTCGCGTGGATGAGCAATACATCGAGGTCGAGATTGCCGACAATACCGAGATTAAGCTACAGAAAGCGGCGGTAGCCGCCATGTTGCCGAAAGGCACCATCAAGCAGATCTAGGTCAACCTCTTATGTTGAATATCTATCCCCTCTGGAAGAACCTCGCGGTGCTTCTGGTGGTGGTGATGGGCGTCCTGTATGCCCTCCCGAACATCTATCCGCCTGACTATGCGCTACAGATCTCCGTAGACGATTCTGAGGGGCAGGTCACGGAGCAATCTCTCTCGCGAGCTGTTGATGCACTTACAGAAGCGGGGATCGAGGTCAAAGGCAGCGAACTGGTTGATGGACGTGGTGAAGTCCGTGTCACCAACGATCAGGAACAGCTACGTGGTCAGGAGATCATTCGTAGCGCACTTTATGGTGAACCACGACACGTGGTTGCATTGTATTCCGCCTCCACGACGCCTGACTGGCTCAGCGCGATTGGTGCCACACCCATGAAGTACGGCCTGGATCTGCGTGGTGGTGTGCACTTCCTGATGGAAGTGGATACTGAAAGCACGATCGACGACCGTATTGAAGCGTTGGAAACCGACGTCAAACGCACGCTGCGCGAAGACCGATTGCGATATAGCTCGGTATCAACCGAAGGTCGTGCTGTGACCGTGCTATTCAGGGACTCAGAGGTTCGCAGCCAGGCGCGGTTGCAGTTACAGGGGTCTTATCAGGAGTTTGACATCACCACTGGTGAGATTGAGGGCCAGTACGCCATTGTGCTGACGGTGCGGGATCAGGCGATCAGTGAGATCGAGTCATTTGCCGTCGGTCAGAACGTACAGACGATCCGAAACCGGGTGAATGAACTGGGTGTCGCGGAACCACTGGTCCAGCGACTCGGCAAGAGCCGGATCGTGGTGGATCTTCCTGGCGTACAGGATCCGGCAGTTGCCAAGCGAATCCTGGGTAAGGTGGCAACGCTCGAGTTTCACTTCGAGGCGCGTCCAGATGCGCCGAGAACGACTACCATGACCTATGACTACGAGGGTCGTTCTGCACAGATTGAACGCAACACAATTTTACGGGGTGACCGGGTCATTGATGCTCGACCTGGTTTTGATCCCGAAACAAGCCTACCGCAGGTCAATATCACGCTGGACAGCCAGGGTGGTGATTTGATGTTCCATGCCACAGTCGACAACGTGGGCCGGAAACTGGGTGTTCTGTTTATCGAGACGAAGACCCGTGACGTGAAAAAGATGGTGGATGGCGAGGAGGTCCTTGAAGAAGAGTCCTATGTGGTCAAACGACTGATCAGTCTGGCGACGGTTCAGTCAGCGTTACCGCGCAATTTCAGGATTACCGGTTTGGAGGCGGGTGAAGCGCGTGAGCTCTCACTGTTGCTGAGAGCCGGTGCACTGGCCGCGGATATGTTCATTGCAGAGGAACGGACCGTGGGTGCGAGTCTGGGTGAGGAGAATATCCGCACGGGATCAATCTCCGTGGTGGTTGGAATGCTTCTCGTGCTGGCGTTCATGCTGGTGTATTACAAGGTGTTCGGCATTGCGGCAAACATTGCGCTCGTGACGAACCTTGTGTTGCTGGTGGCTGTGATGTCGAGCCTGGGTGCCACGCTGACGCTACCGGGTATCGCCGGGATCGTGCTGACCGTGGGTATGGCGGTGGATGCCAATGTGCTGATCTTCTCGCGTATCAAGGAAGAACTGGCCAACGGACGTACACCACAGGCTGCAATCAGTACCGGGTTTGATAGGGCGTTTGTCACGATCCTCGATGCGAACATCACCACACTGCTGGTCGCGGTGATTCTCTATGCGATTGGTACGGGCCCGGTGAAGGGGTTTGCGATTACCCTGTCTATCGGCATCGTGACGTCCATGTTTACGGCGATCATCGGTACGCGCGCCCTCGTGAATCTGTTTTACGGCGGGCGTACCGTCAAGAAGCTGGCGATCTGATGATGATGGGGGTCGTTCATGCCTGAGTTCAATATCAACTTCATGGGATACCGCAAGATTGCGGGAGGCATCTCTATTGCATTGGTGATCGGTTCCATTGCGATGCTTGCCATCACCCAGGTGGAATGGGGTTTGGACTTTACCGGTGGATCGCTGGTTGAAGTCGCCTACGAGGTTGCTGTCAGTCCCGAGACAGTACGAAGGGAGCTTGAGGACGCGGGCTACGATGGTCACGTGGTCCAGTACTTCGGTTCCGATCGCGACATTCTGATCCGGATGCCACCACAGGAGCAGCTGAGTCAGCAGGAAAATGCGTCTATTGGCGACAGCATCATCGCGTCGTTGCGAGACACCACGACGGTGAACGTGGAGCTGCGTCGGTCCGAATTTGTAGGTCCCGCGGTGGGTGAAGAACTCACCAATGAAGGAGGCCTCGGTATGTTGACGGCGCTGGGCGTCGTGATGATCTACATCGCTTTCCGGTTCCAGCTGAAGTTTGCGGTGGGTGCCGTGGTGGCATTGTTCCACGATGTGATCGTTGTATTGGGTATCTTTGCGGTCACCCGCTGGGAATTTGATCTGACTGTTCTGGCGGCACTATTGGCGGTGATCGGCTATTCACTGAATGACACGATCGTGGTTTCAGACAGAATCCGTGAGAATTTCCGTAAGGTCCGCCGAGGTGCGCCACCGGACATCATCAACACGTCGCTCAACCAGATGCTGGGTCGAACGCTGGTCACCTCACTGACGACGTTACTGGTGTTGTTTGCGCTGCTGATTCTGGGTGGTGAACTGATCAGGAACTTCGCGGTCGCGCTGATTATCGGCATTATCGTGGGCACCTATTCATCGATCTATATCGCTGCCAATGTGCTGCTCGTATTGAATATCTCGAAAGAGGATCTGGCGCTGCCGGTGAAAGAAGGCGCGGACGAACCAGACCTCATGCAATAGAAGACCGTGAAGCCCTGCGGCAGCGGTGACCATTCGAACGGTGTCATCTCGTATGACGACGGGGCTGATTACTTCTGCCTGCGCTTCAGTGAAGGTTACGACTATACGTATACTTGGGAGAGCTGTTCACGCGTCCACGTCCAGAACATGAAGGCGCTTGCCAATCAGGGCAAAAGGTTCATGGCCTACCTCAACTGGCATGCCAGCGAGCAGTTTGCGAGCAAACTCCCGTCACCTGATCCGGCGGCAGTGATGGTTCTGAACGAAGCGATCTTCGACAGGTTTCCTTATCCTTTGTCCGCACAAATCCGCCATGACACCGAAGTCATCTTGAGCAGGGAGGCTGATCTAGAGATTGATGTTGGCGTGCCGCCACCAAACCTGCTGACGACCGCGACGGCCAATGAGATATGTCGCTATTGCGAGCGGTATGGCACCAGTATTCGTGCGGATGAAGCTCCTCACAATGACTGGCTGACTGAAGACGACAGTATGGGCTGGCCCGACGGGGTTACCTGTGTGAACCGTGAGTTAGGGTTCGTGGACCTGTTAAACCGGTCTTCTGGAATCGCGGGTAGCGCGGTGACACCAAAGCAGGTGATCGCCTTTGTGCTGTTTAGCGAGCTGTCAGAGGGTGGTGATGCTGGTGAGTTTGATCAGTCATTTGGCGCGCTGAAATCACAGCTGATCTTTGCCTTTGCGGCCCAGTTGGCGCAGGACGTCGATTGACCCCCGTCGTCCTGAGATCACGAAGTGACCGTGAGGATCTCAGGCTACCGGTCTCCAGCAAGTGAGGAGATCGCAGTTCCATGAGCCGTAGATTCCCACGCCTTCGGCTCGGACTGACTGGAATGGTTAAAACCCAGCGGCCTTGATCTTCTGAGTCAGCAACCGGAAGACTTTGGGATTCCCCGCAACAACCGCTCCGGTCTTCATCGGATTGGCGCCCCCTTCATAGTCACCAATCATACCGCCTGCTTCCGTCACCATGAGAAGGCCGGCCGCCATATCCCACAGATTGAGTGTACGTTCGCAGAAGCCATCGACGCGACCGGCTGCGACCCAGGCCAGGTCAAGCGCGGCACTGCCGGTTGTTCTGGGCCGGGCGCCCGCTCCAATCAGACTGCCAATCAGATTTTGATGGGCGCCGATCATTGCTTGATCGTGATCGGTCCCGGCAAGGCTGGTAATGACAGCACTACCGTCGAGAACTTCCAGGCCACTCACTCGCATCCGTTTGTTGTTCAATTGGGCGCCACTACCACGACTTGTCACAAATTCTTCATCGCGAACAGGATCAACGATCACGCCGTGCTCCAACCTGCCATTTTTCATACAGCCGATGGAAATGCAGAAGTGGGGAATATTGCGCACGAAGTTGTAGGTGCCGTCGATGGGATCAATGATCCACTGGTATTCAGCATCCGGTCGATCGATTTCCGAGGTCTTCTCCTCGCCAACAAAACCATGGTCGGGGTAGATGGCGCTCAACTCCTCGATAATGATCCTCTCGGCGTCCTTGTCGAGGTTTGTCACTGGATCATTGTGCGACTTCTCCGACAGCTTGATCAGGTCGGGTCGATCGAAACCACGCATGATGTGCTGCGCAGCTATTCGTGCGGCGCGAAGTGCCATGGAGGCCATGGGTTGCATGGAGTCGTCCTTACAAGTTTGTTGTGGCGTCACCGGTGGGCGCGGATCATACCAGAGAAAACAGGCCTTGGGCCGATTCCGACGACTCAATCTGGTAGATGCTGCACCATCACCGATGTGGCAGAACGGCGGGGAGGCTCTCGACAGAATACCTGATGTTTGTTGGTCTGGGTCTCGTGCACATACGCATCAATCATCTGAACGTTTGTTCCTTCAACCCGTTGACTGATCAAGCTGCAATAGCAGATCGCCGCCTTGCTGGTTCAACGCCCGAAAGCCGGAACGGGTCAGCTCATCGCGGAGACCTTCCGGTGAACGGTGACGCTGGTTCGGCAGATACCAGTGGTCCTCGATCATGAGGGCGTCCTCAAAGCGGTCAGGATGCTCGATACGTGCACAGACTAGACCGTATTCACTGATGTGGTCATCGCCATAGTCGCGCCCCGGATCCCTCACTGTCTTGCACACGAAGTAGAACCCCTGTGGCTTCAACATACTGCGTACCTTCTCAAGAACCCGCTGACGGTCATCGTTCAGGGCGATGTGTTCAAGACAATGCCCGTCAACGATGAAATCAAAGGCATTGGAAATCGAGGATTTCGCACCGGCAAGAGCGAGTCTTGCCGAAGCCTTCGGACTTGCCAAACTGAACAATTAGCGTGTGGTGCGTGAGCGCGCAGTCGCGATGGCGCCCGATTCCGCGGAGGCACATCTTGGTCTGGGTTTCTCGCATTCCGACTTTCAACCAGGGCTCCAAGGACAACGTGACAGGGTTTGTTCTAAAAGGTGATTTGCTGACCGCGGTTGTCGACGAGTTTGGCGGGTTGGCCGGTGTGGTAACGATGTAGGATGCGATCGAAACCCTGCTAGGTCAGGAGATTCTTGATGAGTCTGACAATGAAGTCGACATGCATTTCAGGGTACGTCGGGACTGGAAACGTCGAGCGAAGGCACGAGGACTCGTGGAGGAAACGCACGAATCCGCCGACGAAACAGATGCGACCGAGGCTGATGAAGGTAACGACAACCGCTAGGTCGACGCTGCGAGATCAACTCTCTCGACGATGTTCGTCAAAGAAGTCGAAGATCTTCGACATGTTCATCGGCGCAATATTGGTGTGACCACCTCCGGGTACCTCGATATAGGTCACCGTCGCCTCGTGTAGTTTCAGCGCCTCAACCATCGCGCGGGAGCCCCCAACAGGGACGGTATTGTCAGCGTCGCCGTGCACCACAATCTGTGGAATATGTTTGAACACCTGAGTCGTTGCAGGATCGCCGAGGCCTGCGATGGGGCCGAGTGCAGCCCAGATATCCGGGTACTGTGCGGCCAGGGACCAGGTACCGATTGCGCCCATTGAATGGCCCATCAGGTAGATGCGATCCTCATCGATGTTGTACTGATCGCGCATGCGTGCAAGAACATTCATGACATCCTGCTCGCTCATCTCACCCCTATGCGTGTTGCGGCCACCCATGGCGCCATAGCCACCGTCTTCGCGATAGCCCATTGGTGCTGCCATGATGTAGCCGCGTTCTTCTGAGAGAGCCGTCATCCCGTACCGGCGGGCGAACATGGAATCTTCGTTACCGCCCAATCCATGGAGCGCGATAATGAGGGGATGGCGTTTTCCTTTCTTGTAGCTTGCAGGAACGTAGACGCGGTAGGGCATGATTTCACCGGCGTCTTCGAGATAGTAGTGACGTTCAAAATCGCCGGTCTTGTTTTTGAAGGGCTTTTTTGTCACCGCGATGTATTCAGCGGCTGCGATTTCTGCATCCACATCAAAGCGGCCAGCGGCCATGATGTCATGGCTGATTTTTCTCATCATATCGAGTGGATACAGGATGTCCGCCTGGACGCTTTCGTCCGCCTCTTTGGCCGCAGCGCGTAGCGCAGTGATGCGTTTGTTCAGACCTGCCCGGACAAAAAGAGGGGTCCCGCTGGAACCAATGGTGCCGTTTTCGTTATAGACCTCGACCCTAATCTGGTAGTTGCCATCCTCGATGTCGGTGACATCAAACTGGTAAGCCATGGGTGACTCAATAAGATCGGAGCTGAGCCCCGGGACGTCAGCGATTTCCTGCAATTTTTTACCAGGTTGATTGAATCGTTGGGGTGGTTCATGCAGAACGACGCGTGCTCTAAGCGGCGCGTCTTCGAATTGTGCAGTCAGCATCGTTTGCGGCGCGTCGTTGGCGACAGGCGCTTTGACCGGGAACAGTTGCGACAACCGTATCGTGACGGGTAGCGTTGGGTCCGCGAAGGCATTGTCTGTACGCGCAATCAACGATGCTTCGTATTCCTGTTTGTGTCCCCAGCCGCGACCGATTGCGAGTGACATCCCTTTTGACAAGTGGCGTCGGACCTCACCGTTGCGTCCGCTCATAAAGGCGTCACGAAGTGCTGCGTCAATGTCCTTGAACTGGGCCTTGATGGTGTCGTCTGTCACCCGCGCCTTCATCCCGTTGTAGAACAAATTGAGCATGGCGACACTGGGGGGCGCTTCTGCCATCAGCGGCGTGGTGGTGATAGCAAGCAGTAGCAGCACGATAAAACGTTTCATGTCAGTCGTATCCCCCTAGAGTCGGTCGAATATAGCTTCTTTGGCGCGGACTGCCTACGACTGGCGTAAGGTTTTACACAGCGCTGACGTCTGAGTTTCTCGGGACATCATCACTTCAATATTCAATTGCATATTGTATGCAACTATTTAATAAATGGTTGCAGTTACAGTGCATCTAATAATGTGACCGACCAACCCATCAACTAACGAAAGCCAATAAAACAACCAGCAGTGCAAGGGAGGGAATACCGATGCGACAGATACATGTGATGGATACCAGCGCGCCTTCAGGGACACTGAATGTCCTGGGCGAGACCATTTCGATCTGCGGAGCTGGTGATGACACGAAACCTTTCGAGATCCATGTGCAGGAGGGCAACCTGGGTGGAGGGCCACCGCCGCATCATCATCCATGGGACGAGGCTTTCTATGTCTTGGAAGGAGAGGTCCGACTGACGGTTGATGGCCAGGAGCAGATTGCGCAACAGGGAATGCTGGTAAACATTCCGGCGGACACCGTGCATGCGTACGAGAATCTGGTTGATGGCACAACATTGATTGGTATCGTCTGCGATGCGAAAGGCGGTGAGTTGTTTACCAGCATTGATCGGGAAGTGAAATCGTTGCCTGAATATCTTCCCAAGGTGATTGAGGTCGGTCAGAGATATAGCGTGGAGTTTGTGTAACGGCCATGCTGAAACGCGCGTACGACAACAGCACGCGGGAGCGTCAGCGCCAGGAAACCCGAGATACCATTTTGCGCGTCATGGTTAAGGCCATGGCACAAGGTGGCGACGACGTGCCGGTCAGCGAGATTGCCCGGCAAGCGGGTGTTGCGACCCGTACCGTCTATGTTCACCTTCCGGATCGAGAGTCGCGAGTGGATGGCATCAATGCGTGGATCGACGGTCAGGTGGACATGAGTCGCGCTCTGCCAACTTCATATGATGACCTGCCCGACTACGGCGCGCGGCTTGTGGACTATGTCCTCGATAACGAGATGATCATCAGAGCGCAGATGGCGCCTGGTCTGTCTCGTGATGTCAGGACACTTCGGAAGCAGCCACACATCAGATCCGTGACCGAAATTCTGATGGACGCCGGATGGCCAGGCAGAGACGCAAAACGTGTCGCGATGATGATGATTGCTACGATCAGGGCGGAGGCCACCTCTGATCTCCGCGATACGTATGGGTATTCCGTCAATCAGATTCGGCAGATGATGTCATCACTGACAGCGAATCTCATGACC
>NTKD01000024.1 GCA_002457275.1 OM182 bacterium MED-G24 | reverse complement strand
GATTGCTGACGCTTGCTTTAGCGGCGGACTTTTTAGGACCCGAGGCGCTTTTCAAGCGGAGGAGAAGTTAAAATCGACGCTTTTCCAAATGACAAGTAGAAAGGCGATAACCAGCGGAACACTAACGGAAGTTCCTGACGATAGCGTTTTCATGAAGTATCTCGTGCAAAATTTGGAAAAAAATCAGTCAAAATACATGACATCACAAGACCTATTCGCGAAGTTCAAGATTGCTGTTTTAAATAACAGTCCTCTTAACCAAGTCCCACAACACGGTGTAGTCCAAGGCTCCGGTGACGAGGGCGGCGATTTTATTTTTGTTCGAAAAAATATCTAAATAACCTTTCTTAAGCATTAATCTCTGATTTGGAGAACCGTCCTCATATCCGACGTCGTTCCTCGAAGACGTTAGGTCCCATTGCTTAGTGACGACGAGTCATTGTGAAAGTGTCAGGATCTGTGAAGAAGTCGATCGCGGGCAACATTGGCAGTGGCAAGTCCACACTCCTGGAATTTCTGGCCAGCAACTTCGACATACAGCCATTTTACGAACCGAATGCGTCCAACGTTGACCAGGGTTTCAAACGTGCCGGATTACAACACAAACACGGATATGATCAGTGCTTTGTGTGATTACTTTGAGATTGAGCCGGGTGAACTGCTAAAGAAGGTATGAACATGGGCGCGAGTTGGGCACGGTCTGGGCACAACTGAGATTGAACTAATTGCCTCTCGCGATTTTCGCCTTCGGTGAAAACGCTGTCGGCCTCGACTTTCTTCGCTTTGCGAAGAAAGCGAGTTGGTAGCTACGGGTGGACTTGAACCACCGACCCCAGCATTATGAATGCTGTGCTCTAACCAGCTGAGCTACGTAGCCACACTTAAACAGGCGCGGGTAGAAAGGCGCGAGATTCTCAATCTTCAGTTCCGCCATGTCAAGCCTCGGTCCGCGAACCTGGCAGTAGTTCACACTGCGTCAAGAGCGGTCTTAGAGACTCGACATGTGACCTAGGCGTTGTAGCGGCGGACTCAAGGAGCGCGTCGCGGGAATGCCGAAACCGCCGGTATAATTCCGGCTCAACGTCCAAGAACCGTGATTCCAGTTGTTGAATCTGAGATATCTGTTCATATCGCGATTCTGACAATTGATTGATCCCTTCCTGAACCTTCCCCGTAAACCTGGTCACCACCCTTTGTAGAACCTCGCGCCGGGGCGTAACCATTCCCTTGTAGCACAGCGGACGACTCAAAAGACGTGTGTCGATCATCAGGTTTGCCTGCGTCAGTCGAGACGCCACCTCGCGCCACCCGTGAAGCAGCGTACCGCCGTCACCGGTTCGGAGCACTGAAAGGGCCAGCTCCAACTTTTCACCGGACACCTCAAAGTGACCAGCAAGCCATCGGCTCACCTGCTGATCAAGATAGATGAGCGCGTCACTGACTGTGGTTTCGTTCAAATCAGACCAGTGTTGATGACGGTGACTCCAGTAATCTCGGAATTCGGGTCCAGCCAGAATGGATTGCCAGATCAAACGCGGCAGCATCTGCTGTTTCTGATCTGCAACTTTCCTGAGATCGCCAGCCAGCGACGGATGGTCACTTGCCAGCGTTTGGATGCACACGTCAGCCAAACGCAGGAAGTTCAGTTCATAAACCAAACGCTGACTGTCTGTCGCAAGTCTTCCAAGACTGGAGTTTCGTTCCGCGATCCACTGCTGCAGTTCACATTCGCCCAGTCTCAGGAACTCAAGAATATCGACCCCGACCGCTGTAGATTCAAAACGGACGTCGCGTACCCGCGGCATCTGAGGGACCTGACGCTGATCGACGGCGGGGATCTCTGTTTCAAGCACCCGCGATAGCCGGGTCAGATAATCGCCAAGCTCATAGGGATCCGGGTCGGCACACCCACAAAGCACAAGGGTCAGAATGACACATCGGGCTGATGTCCACGCATCTCGTATTGCTGCCGCAGCGCGACGTTTCAGCAAGGCCGACCGCTACACATTGAAGCGGAAGTGGATGACATCTCCATCCTGAACGACGTATTCCTTCCCCTCAAGCCGCCACTTGCCCGCTTCCTTGGCACCAATCTCCCCGTTGCCAGCCACGTAGTCGTCGTAAGACACCACCTCCGCGCGGATGAAACCCTTTTCAAAATCCGTGTGAACGATCCCGGCAGCCTGCGGTGCCGTCGATCCCTCTCGTACCGTCCACGCCCTGGCTTCTTTAGGGCCAGCCGTGAAATAGGTCTGCAGACCAAGCAACCGATAGCCGGCGCGGATCACCTTGTCGAGACCGGGTTCGTCCATCCCCAGATCAGTCAGAAATTCCTGGCGTTCCTCGTCATCCAGTTCAGAAATCTCAGCTTCCATTTTGTTGCAGATAGCCACTACCTCTGCGTGTTCATCTGCTGCAATCATCCGAACAGCATTCAGATGCGGGTTGTTTTCAAAACCCTCTTCTTCGACATTGGCAATGTAGAGCACCGGTTTTGCGGTCAGCAGTTGTAATGGCGCGATTTCAACCATCTCGTCATGAGAGAGTTCAAGCGTCCGTGCTGGTTTACCCGCATCGATATGATCGGACATACGCTGCAACACGGCCATTCGTGCGACGGCTTCCTTGTCACCGCTCTTGGCAACCCGGTGCACTTTGTCAATCGCGCGCTCCAGGGTTTCCAGATCCGCAAGTTGCAGTTCCGTATTGATGATCTCAATGTCACGGGCCGGATCAATCGTCTCTGCGACGTGCGTCACCTGGTCGTCCTCAAAACACCGAACGACATGACCGATCGCCTGGGTCTCTCGAATATTACCCAGGAACTGGTTACCGAGTCCTTCTCCCTTTGAGGCTCCCGCGACCAACCCGGCGATGTCGACAAACTCCATCGTCGTGGGGATAACCTTGGCCGGGTTCACAATACCAACCAACCGGTCCAACCTAGGATCCGGCATAGGCACAATACCGGTGTTAGGTTCGATCGTGCAGAAGGGAAAGTTCTGCGCTTCCACGTTGGCACGGGTCAAAGCGTTGAAGAGTGTCGACTTACCCACATTAGGAAGGCCTACAATGCCACATTTAAATCCCATCAGATATTCCTCGGTATCGCGATCGAGCTAGGTTGCGCGAAACCCGTTTAAGCCGTTCATCGCGGTTTCCCACTCGCCCCTCATTGCATCAGGCAGAAACCTCATTGCTTCTTCAAGGCAAAGATCGATCAACTTACGATCGTCACGGCTAGTTTTCGTCAGAACATGTCCGATCACAGCATCCTTCCCTTCAGGTTTTCCGACGCCGATACGCAATCTTGCATAATCCTGTGATCCCGCGAAGGATCGCGTCACATCTCGCAGACCATTGTGACCCGCCAGACCGCCACCCAATTTGTACTTGATCACGCCAACAGCCAAATCTATTTCATCATGACAGATCAGAATAGACTGTGGCTCGATACGGAAGAAGTGAGCGATTGCCCCAACCGCCTTCCCACTTTCATTCATGTAGGTGGACGGTAGCAAAAGTCGAATGTCGCCTATGCTCGTACTGATGCTCGCAGCCGCGCCATGGAAGCGCCGTTCCTCACGAAAGCTGGCACCATACTCAGATGCCACACGCTGCAAAAACCAGACACCTGCATTGTGCCTGGTTTTTGCATACTTCGGACCAGGGTTCCCCAGCCCAACAATCAACTTGAGGGGTATCGACACGGCGTCGATCAGCTCTCGTCGCCGCCCTCGCCTTCCGCCGTATCAGCGTCGCCGGTTTCGGATTCATCGCTCTTCTCAGCGACCTCATCGTCTTCCAGCGTGGCGCGTACCGCCTGAACCGATACCACGACGTTGTCGTGATCATCACCCAGTGCCAATGCAGGGATCTCAACATTCTCTGGCAGAACGATATCGGAGAGATGCAGCGCACTCCCCAACGTCAACGCTGCGATATCGACCTCGATGAACTCTGGCAGATCGGTCGGCAGACAGTTGACCTCGACGCTGGTCATTGTGCGCGACACAACGCCACCTTCCTGTTTCACTCCCACACAATTCTCTTCGTTAAGGAAGTGCAACTGGATTTCCACCGTGATCTTCTGATCCATCCGGATACGGTAGAAGTCCGCGTGCATCAGCCGATCTCTCGCAGGATGACGCTGCAGGTCTTTCAAAATGACCGGCTCGCTCTCACTGCCCGTCTTCAGCGTCAATATCTGCGAATAAAAGGACTCGCTTTCACTGGCCTTATGCAGTTCCTTGTGGGGGATAGTAATTGAGACAGCCTCTTTTCCGGCACCATAGACTACGCCAGGTACCAGATCAGCGTTACGACGCAGGCGGCGGCTCGCACCTTTCCCTACGTCGATTCGCACTTCGGCGGTCAGTTCCATTCGATCTGACATCGCTTTTCTCCTTAGTTTGAACAACGACGGTTGCGACCACCATCGATATTCTGTGTATACCCTAAAACAGGGCGGGTTGAAGTCGTTTACTGAACAACGCGCTCAGCGATTCTTCATTGCTAACGCGCCGAATTGATTCAGCCAGTTCATCAGCAATCGTCATCTGCCTGATCCTGCTGCATTTTTCTGCTTCTTCTGACAACGGTATCGTGTCCTGACGCGTCCTGACAGCGCCATCTTGCACACATGGACACGTTTCAAATGGCTGGGGTGGCAGGATTCGAACCTGCGCATGACGGGATCAAAACCCGTTGCCTTACCGCTTGGCGACACCCCAAAACGTCTTCCCACCAACCACCGCTGGCGAGAAAAAGGGCGCTATTGTCCTTGCCACCGAAAAGGTTGTCAAACCTCCCAACGACGAACCAACAACGTCAACGAGGCCTCCGGGCGACTGATTCGCAGGTTTCTGGGCAACGCAACGTCCAGACCATCATCATAGCTGATGTACTCGATCTTCCATCCTGCCTGGAGATAGTGCTCACCACGGTACTCGTGCGGCAAGCCAGGATCCATTACGCCCCTAACCCAGTGCCTCATCGAGGTTAAGGGGATAGAAAAGCCAAAATGCTGGCGAAACAGCCCATCCGGCCCCGCTGCGTTCTGTCGAGGCTCTCCCGGGACATCCAGCCACGCTGTTCGGTCATCTCCTTCGATTCGCCCTACCGGCACACCCAATGGACCTGAGAGATGGATATCAAACCGTTCGCCCTGCTGTCGCCAGTGTATGTTGACACTGCGACGGAGCAGATCACTCGTGACCGCAACGCGCCCCTGCAACGTCCAATCACCCGGCAGGTCCATAGGACCTGTGCTCTGACACGCGGTAATGCCCACGCATAACAGAAGACACGCTAGGCTTTGATTAATTCGTCTGAATACTTGAATTGGCCTGATCCGGCCCATTGATGAAGCGCTCCATGACCTGTTTGAGGGCCGAACTGTCTGGCTTCCATTCGAGCGCCTGCTGCCAGACCGCCGCCGCCTCAGCTTTCTCGCCGGTTACCCAGAGGACCTCTCCCAGGTGGGCTGCAACCTCGTCATTGGGTAACATCGAGAGGGCACGCCGAAGATGCACGATCGCCTCGTCAAAGTTCTTGAGTCGGTACTGAACCCATCCCATGGAATCGATATAGGCTGCTTCATCCGGTTTCAACGCCAGCGCCCGCCGAATCAGTCCAAGCGCCTCTTCATGACGATCTGTCTGATCAGTCAACGTATAGCCGAGCATATTCAGCGCCAGTGCATTATCCGGCTCAAGGTCCAGAATCCGATAAAGATCCTGCTCAAATACTTCGAATCTACCCGTTCGCTCACCGACCTGCGCCCTGAATAACAAGAGGTCAATGTTGTCGGGGACCTTCGTTATCGCATCCGACATCAGTGTAAACAGAGCCTCTTCGTACCCATGTTCCCGCAACATCTGGGCTTCGATCTTCACGAGTTCCACGAAGTGTCTGGGCTGGTTCTCGCGTTGGGTACGCAGATGCCGACGCCCTTCGTCGATCAGCCCCTGTCGACTAAGTATGGCTGTAAGCCGAAACTGTGCCGGAACATACTCAACGCCGTTGCCCGTGTTCCGGTAGTGGCGTAGTGCAGCAGGAAAGTCGCCCTCTTCTTCAGCCAGCATCCCAAGGTAGAAGTGGGCGGTGGCTGTCCGACGATTCCATCTGATCATCTGCTGGAAATAGCTCCGTGCCTGCTGACGGTCTTCAGCGATCAATGCAATGCGCGCCATACGCATCAGCGCATCCCCGTCACTCGGTCTCGAGGCCAGAATTTTTTCGTACTGGAGTCGCGCCTCGTCGTAGCGCTTTTGAGAGAACAGCGTGTCGGCGTAGAGCCGGATCAGTCGGCTGTTTTCGGGCATTCCCAGCAGTATCAGTTCCAGCTCAGCCATCGCCTGATCGCTACGTTGCAGGGCCACCAGCACGTTGGTCTTGAGTATGATGACGTTGACATCGTCTGGCTTAGCGGCGAGCAGCTGGTCCAGCAGATCAAGCGCCTCCGCCAGGTGACCGTTCTGCTCGTGCAGATAGGCCATCGCATAGACAATCCCCCGATCACTGGGATCCGCTTCATGCATCCGGTGCAACAATGCGATCACCGTACCTCGTCGCTCCCGCGTCAGGATGACCGACCGATACATCAGATCCCGCAGGATGACTTCTCCAGTCAGCGACTTGACCTTCGCCAGATGCCCTGTCGCAGCCTCGAGTTCTCCGGCTCGCAGCAATTGACCCGCAGCCAACTGATGCGCGCCGGCATCTTCCGGTGCCTCTTCAACCCAGACCAAAACCGCTGACAGCGCCAGATCGTGGCGTCGAAGGTACTGCGCCAGCCGTGTGGCGCGTTCCGCCACACCGGCATCCCGCGTCCGTTCAGCGATACGCGTATATGCCTCGGCGGCGTATCGCAATTCACCCCGGTACACCGCCAGTTCCGCAGCGAGTAACTCATGCAGGGTGTCCGGATCAAAAGCTGTCGCGGGATAGTCCTCTGGCCGCGGCCGTCGGTACTGCGGGCGTTTTTCGGCTTCGATGGCCTCGACACCATCGGCCACATCCACGGGGTCGGCGATAGCCTCATCCGCGACAACGGTCGCCTCTGCCTTATTTCCAGGTGGAATGTCCGGCACCTGCCCGGCACAGCCAATCAGCATCGACAACAAAACCATCACGAATAATGGCTTCATCGATTTGGGCCTGTTAACCAGAGCGATATCGTCACATCCTCGTTCATGCGGGCTTGTAGAACACTATCCCCGGATCGACCGGTGCTGTCTTGGTGTATCGCATTCAATGGAAAATGATTCTCATTTCAGGTCCGTTGATCGTCTGTACCTGCTGACGACGGTTACTCATGTTCCTCTTACCTCGGGAACCACGTACAATCCTCGTACCGGGAAAGGTATGTGCTTCAACCAGACCCGCAGGTTCATTGTACTTTTCAGCTCTTTAAGAGTCATCCAGCCTCGTCCTATTCATGGGTCTGTTCGTCATCGGGATCAATCACACCACTGCGCCCGTAAAACTGCGTGAACAGGTCGCGTTTTCTGCGGAAACACTGGTACCGGCACTGTCCTCCCTGCAAAGGCTGGACGAGCTATCGAGTGCCATGATTCTGTCGACTTGTAACCGAACCGAGATTTACGCGCTTGCCGCTCTCTCAGAGACCCAGACGAGCACAGAAGGTTCCACAAACGTGGCACGCGACGCCGTCGTCACATGGCTAGCAGAGCATCACGATTCGGCCGTCTCGGACCTGACACCCAGTCTATACTGGCATGAAGATCAGGACGCCGTTCACCACCTTATTCGCGTCTCCGCAGGTCTGGATTCAATGGTACTTGGCGAGGCCCAGATTTTTGGCCAGGTCAAAGACGCATTTGCCGCCGCCCAGGAAGCACGCACCCTTGATCGCGAATTGTTACAGATTCAGCAATCCGTATACCGCGTTGTCAAAAAGGTACGATCCGATACGGGTGTCGGTCAAAGCTCGCTTTCGGTCGCATCAATCGCCGTCAGCCTCGCTGCCAGACTCTTCGCGGATCTCTCTACGTGTCAGGTCATGCTGATCGGCGCCGGTGAGACCATCGAACTCGTCAGCCAGCATCTGACCGCGACGGGGATGAAAAGCCCGATCATCGCCAACCGGACGCTCGCCAACGCTCGACGATTGGCTGATGAACTTGGCGGAAACGCCATCACCCTGCCCGAGATTCCCCAGTTTCTCAGTCAGTGCGACATTGTCGTGTCATCAACAGGGAGCGAACTACCTATTCTCGGCAAGGGGACCGTTGAGAGCGCTTTGCGCGAGCGGCGTCGAAGGCCCATTTTCATGGTGGACCTGGCGGTACCGCGCGATATCGAAGCGGAGGTCGACTCGCTGAGAGACATCTACCTGTACAGCATTGATGATCTCGAACAGATCGTGGCTGAAAACCTGCATCTACGAGAGGGTGCCGCCGAAGAAGCAGAGGGGATCATCGATGCCGCCGTGATCGACATTCTCAAGTCGCTCCAGGAGCGCGACGCCTCGGAAACTGTTGTCAGATTCCGCAAACACCACAACGATATCAAAACCCGAGAGCTCGAGAAGGCAATCGCCCGATTGCAGAAGGGCGACGACCCGGAAGCCGTCCTAACAACTCTGGCCAATCAACTCATGAACAAAATGATTCATTCTCCCAGTGTTGCCATGAAACGTGCCACCAGTGAAGGGCGCAGGGAATTGCTGCAAATCATCCATCAGCTATACGAACTGGACGACTGATGCAGGACTCATTGCGCACAAAGCTCGAGCAGTTACTTGAGCGCTACGATGAACTCGCAGCCTTGATGAGCGACAGCGATGTGATATCAAACCAGAATCATTTCACCGCACTCTCCAGAGAATACGCGGAAATCGAGCCCGTCGTGAAGTGCTACCAGGAACTCTCAAAAAAGACAGAGGAACTGAATGACGCCCGGTCGTTGCTGGACGACGCCGATGAAGAGTTGCGAGACCTCGCCGAACTGGAAGTGAGTGAACTTGAAGATCAGGTAGGGTCTTTGGATGCGACCCTGCAGACCCTGCTTATTCCAAAGGATCCAAATGACTCCCACAATGTCTTTCTGGAGATTCGTGCGGGTACCGGCGGACACGAAGCAGCGATTTTTGCCGGTGATCTTTTTCGCATGTACAGTCGTTACGCAGAAACCTGCGGTTGGCAAATCGAAGTACTGAGCGAACGCGAAGGTGAACATGGCGGCTACAAGGAACTGATCACCCGTATTGTCGGCAAGGATGTTTACGGCACCATGAAGTTCGAGTCGGGAGCGCACCGGGTGCAGCGCGTCCCGGAGACGGAATCTCAGGGCCGCATCCATACGTCAGCTTGTACCGTTGCAATCATGCCTGAGGTTGACGACATCGATGAAATTGAAATCGACAAGAACGACCTGCGTGTCGATACTTTCCGGGCGTCCGGCGCGGGCGGGCAGCACGTCAATAAAACCGATTCCGCCGTGCGGCTCACCCACCTGCCAACAGGCATCGTGGTTGAGTGTCAGGATGAACGTAGCCAGCACAAGAACAAGGCCCGTGCGATGAGCCTGCTGCAATCCAAGCTGATGGACCAGGCGCGCCAGCAACAGGCGAACGATCAGGCAGAAACACGACGAAACCTGGTCGGTAGCGGCGATCGGTCCGAGAAGATTCGCACGTACAACTATCCAGATGGCCGTGTCACTGATCACCGCATCAGCCTGACGCTGCATCGCCTGCCACAAACCATCGCGGGTGATCTGGGCCCGATCATCGAACAACTGATCACGGAGCACCAGGCGGATATGCTTCGATTCATGGGCGGCGAGTAACCGCTTTCCATGGCCTGCATTTCCATACAGTCAGCGCTAGAACATGCGATCACCGTGTTCCGTCGATCGGAGTTCTCCTCAGACGGTCAACAGATTCACGATGCACGCGGTTTGCTCTGCTTCGTACTGGAGGCGCCCAACAGTCACCTGATCACACACGCTGACCAGCTACTGACCTGTCATCAGTGGTCCAGGTTTCAGTCACTGGTTGCACGAAGGTCCCATGATGAACCGATGGCCTACCTGACCGGGGAGCGCGGTTTCTGGACCATGGATGTCAAAGTCACCTCTGACGTCCTCGACCCCAGACCCGATACGGAGACCCTGGTACAGGCATGCCTGGATTACCTGGACGCATCACCAAAGACCGTTCTTGATGCCGGTACCGGATCTGGTGTTGTAGCGGGCGCACTGGTTCGCGAGCGTCCGGGCTGGCAGTTACTCGCAAGTGATCTGTCGCTCCGCGCGCTCAGAGTCGCGGCAGAGAATCTCAAAGCACCCGCAGTGCCGCTGGTTTGCGGCGACTGGACCGCGGCATTCTCCGCGCACTCTCTCGATGCCATCGTCAGTAACCCGCCTTACCTGGCTGGCGATGACCCCCACCTCAGCGCGCTCCGACATGAACCGCACATGGCCCTCGTGGCGGACGAAGATGGGCTCGGTGCATTTATGCGAATCATCGGAGACGCCAGTCGGGTACTCAATCCGGACGGCTGGCTGTTTCTTGAACATGGATATACCCAGCAGGATGCAGTAATCCATCTATTGCGCGGCTCGGATTTTCAGCTTGTTCACCGAATGAATGATCTGGGGGGCAATCCGCGGGTCGTCGTCGCCAGACTCACGGGAGACCACGATGAATGAGATGAGCGATAGCGAACTTCTACGATACAACCGTCACATCATGATGCCCGAACTGGATATCGTCGGGCAGCAGAAACTCCGAGGTGCGCACATTCTCATGATGGGGCTTGGAGGACTTGGCAGCCCGGTAGCGCTTTACCTTGCCGCCGCCGGTGTCGGTCAGCTGACTCTCGTGGACTTCGACGAGGTCGACCTCAGTAACCTGCAAAGACAGATTGCACACGGTACGAACGATGTGGGCACCCTGAAAGTAACCTCCGCTGCTCGATCCATCACGGAAATCAATCCACACTGCCGGACCGTAGAAATCTCCGAGCAGTTGAGCGACGCCTCACTCACAGGTTTGCTGACCGAGGTTGACCTGGTCGTCGATGGCACCGACAACTTCAAAACGAGATTGATGGTCAACGACGCGTGTGTGCGCACACAGACAGCACTCGTTTCCGGCGCTGCTATCCGCCTCGAAGGTCAGATCATGGCCTATGATCCAACGCTGTCGACTGGTCCTTGTTATCGCTGCCTGTATGGTGATGCAAGTGATGGCGCCGTCAACTGTGCCGAAAATGGTGTACTCGCGACGGTCGTTGGCGTTGTCGGTACGATCATGGCAACCGAGGCCATCAAGATGATTGCTGACCTCGGCCAGAATCTTGCCGGTTTCCTGCTCGTTTTTGACGCCGCCAGTATGGAATTCCGGAAACTGAAGCTCCCACGCAACCCTGACTGTAAGGCTTGCCGCGACCATTGACGGCACAAGGGGAGGCCGGACGGACCGCCTAAAATTCTCCGCTTGCCTGCAGGTCCGCATGGTATGAGGACCTCACCATAGGCCCACTCGCGACATGCGTAAAACCCAGAGATTCCCCATACCGTCGCAGCCCCTCAAACTCGGAAGGATGCACAAATCGATCGACTGCGAGGTGATCTCGACTCGGCTGCAGGTACTGCCCGATAGTCAGCATGTCGACATTGTGTGCGCGCAGATCCCGCATGACCGCCTGCACCTCTTCGATCGTCTCCCCTAGCCCAACCATTAACCCGCTCTTGGTCGGCACCTCAGGTTGTCTTTCCTTGTAGGCCGCCAACAGATCAAGTGAGACCTGGTAGTCAGCCCCCGGTCTCGCCTGTCGATAGAGCCTGGGTACTGTCTCAAGATTGTGATTGAAAACATCAGGTGGCGTCGCCGCCAGTATTTCGATAGCAACGTCTGCGCGACCTCGAAAATCGGGTACCAGTACTTCAATGGTGATGTCGTCACACCGACTTCTCACAGCACTGATACAACGGGCAAAGTGCCCTGCGCCGCTGTCTTTCAAATCATCCCGATCCACCGACGTAATCACGATGTAGCGTAATCCGAGTTCACTGGCGGCACTTGCAAGTTGTTCTGGCTCGTTCTCATCAAGCGGATTTGGTTTGCCATGTGCAACGTCGCAGAAAGGACATCGCCGCGTGCAGATCTCACCCATGATCATGAAGGTCGCTGTGCCATGATTGAAACACTCGGGCAGGTTCGGACAACTAGCCTCTTCGCAAACCGACGCAAGCTTGTGTTCACGAAGAATCCCCTTCACTCGTGTCACCTCGGCACTTGCGGGGATACGAACCCGAATCCAGTCCGGCTTTCTGGGGAGCGTCTCGGTAGGCACCACCTTGATGGGAATTCTGCGGACCTTGTCCTCGCCTCTCAGCTTGACGCCCTGTACCAACTTGTTGCGAGGATCACGCGCCATGGTATTCCGACCTTTGTTTGTCTGCTCTCTCAACATGCGAGTCATCTCGCGAGCGTGATACCTCATCGTATCCCAGTGACTGCCGGAGGCAATTGAGTAACCGCTCACCCACTTCAGCTATAGACAGATCGATATCCAGATCCCTCAGTTGCGTCACTTCAAGCCCGGAATAGCCACAGGGGTTGATGCCATCAAAGGGTGTCAGATCCATGTCCACATTCAGGCTGAGTCCATGGTAGCTACAGCCTTTGCGCACGCGAAGACCCAACGCCGCGATTTTTCTGCCATCCACGTAGACACCCGGCGCACCTTCACGACGGGCGGCGATGACTCCAAATTCAAACAGCAGCTGAATAACAGCCTCCTCAATACCACAAACGAGTTGTTTGATATTCATGCCGTGTCTACGAATGTCGAGCAGTAAGTACACCACCAGTTGCCCCGGACCATGGTAGGTCACCTGTCCGCCGCGATCAGACTGGATCACGGGAACGTCGTTTGCCGCAAGCACATGTAAAGGATCAGCAGCCTGTCCCAGCGTGAATACCGGCGCGTGTTCCAATAGCCAGATTTCATCAGGGCTGTCTGAATCTCGCGACAACGTATATTCGCGCATCTCTTCCTGACACCACTCATAGTCGATATCGTCACCTCGGTGCCGTATCTGAAGTGATGAAGGTAATCGTGTGTCCATCGTCGCCATCGTTACAGAACCATGCGCACTGCATCGTGCTTCTTCAATGCTGAAAACAACGACGCCAGTTGATCTTCACCCGTCGCACGGAAACGAATGGTGATCGACCGGTAGTTACCCTGGCGACTTTCCCGTTCGCTGAGCTTGTCAGCAGTCAGTGTATCGTCATATCGGCTTGCGATATTAAGGACAAGATCGGACAGGCCATCAATGCCATCCCCGATCACCTTGATGGGATAGTCACAGGGAAACGTGATCTTCGGTTCTTGCGTCACGCCTCAGTGCACCATCTGATCTTCTGGGTCAGTGTCGTCATTCAGTCACCACCAGGGGATCTCCACCAAATAACTGGAGGAAGAACAGGCTGATCGAGTCCCAAAGACTCGCTAAGAACCCAGCTGCCTCAATAGCACCACCCGCCTTCAGCTCACCTGTGAAAATCGTATCGCCGTCCAGTTCAACCCGGAGGGAACCCAACACGTCTCCCGCTGCGATCGGTGCCCCCACAATACTGTTGATATCCAGCGTGGCCGCGAGCGAGTCGCGCACACCTCGAGGCAACGTGAGAACAACAGGTTCCTCAATCACGAGGTCCAGTGTCCCCTGCTCGCCGTGCCACACCCGAACCGAAGTTAAAGTTTCGTTGGCCGCATAAAGGGGAGCCGTCTCGAAATTACGGAACCCGTACGTCAGCAACTTCTGGCTTTCACGGGATCGCGCATCCTCCGATCCAGCACCCATCACAACCGACAAAAGCCGCATGTTTTCTCGCACCGCGGACGCCACCAGACAATACCCTGCTGCTTCCGTGTGACCGGTCTTCACACCATCCACCGTTGAGTCACGCCATAACAATGTATTCCGATTAGCCTGACGGATATTGTTGAAAGTAAAGTACTTTTCCTTGTACATCGCATAGTGATCGGGGTGATCTGAAATCAGAGCCTTCGCCAGTTTGGCGAGGTCTGCGGCCGTCGTGTAGTGGTCATCATTCGGTAGCCCGTGAGAATTTCTGAACCGGGTGTTCTCCATCCCAAGACGTTCCGCATACTGATTCATCAACTCCGCAAACGCCTCCTCATCCCCGGCAATGTGTTCAGCAATAGCTACACTGGCATCATTGCCTGACTGAATGACAATGCCGCGCAGCAGGTCCTCGACGAGCACCTCCTTGTCGACCTCAATAAACATCCTTGAGCCACAGCGCTTACCACAACCGGGGTGTTCCATAAGCCATGCTTTCTCGCTCACCTTCACTTTATCTGACAGGGACATACGACCCCGCGCGATTTCGCTGGCCGCAATATAGCTCGTCATCATCTTGGTCAGGCTTGCGGGAGGCAATCGCAACGTGCTGTTTTCCTCCGCGAGGATCTCCCCTGTCGCCGTATCCAGTAGCAGGAAACTGCTGGCGTTGATCTGTGGCGGCGCCGGAACGATCGCTGATGCGGCAGTACCTGCCGACAAACCGAGCACCAGCACCATGATCACCATCCGGGTGGTTAGACCGCAACTCACGGATCCACTGACCGCTTCTCTCAATATCATTGTGATTCCCGAATCCTCGAAGAGCCGTTCCCGGACCCTTTTCCTGTGTTCACGTCAGTTCGGTCCGCCATCATCTGGACAGCTGAACGGCGATCGGTTTGCCTATTTGACCCTGTTCGAACACATGGGACAACTCGTCCCGATCAGCCGCAGATACAATAGGGCCCACCCAGACCTTATACAGCGCGGCTTCGCGTTCTCCGTCGCTGCTCTCCAGGATATCGACAGCAATCTCCCCACGCCCGTTGCCGTGCAGTAACCGACCAACAGTGCCTGCCATCCGCTCAGCGCTCTCCTTGTTCGAAAACGCGCCCGTCTGCAGATAGACCAAAGGATCGGTCCTCTGGCTTACGACACGATTGGGGTGGTTGATTGCATCAATCGCCTCGACCACCACAGGTGCTGTCCCCCGACTCTCAAAGCCCAACGCCCTGGCTGCCGCAAACGACAGGTCAATCAGTCGGTCATCGTGGAACGGACCACGATCATTGACTCGGACCTCGACCTTCGCACCGTTGTCCAGATTCGTGACCCGAACGATTGTTGGCAACGGCAGCGCCTTGTGCGCTGCACTCATCGCGTACATGTCGTAGTCCTCGCCGCTGGCGGTCAGCCGACCGTGGAATTTCTGTCCATACCAGGAAGCAACGCCAATTTCCCGATATTGAAAGCTGTCATCAAGAACCTCGTACCGTTTTCCTATGACAACGTAGGAACCTGGCCCACTCCTCTTATTTACCTGTTCCACTGGTTCATCAACAGAGTCCTGGGCATGGCTGTTGTCAGGTGGCGTCGGCGAAGACACGAGCGTATCCGCCGGCAGGGGACTCGGCTGGACGATCGCGCAAGAACCAACCAGGAAAGCAACGAACACCATCGATAACCTTGTGCCCACACCTGCGACAGGCTTGATCGGTCTACGTCGCGTCACGGTCCCTCCACGCAATCGGCGATCGCCTGGGATAGCTGATAGACCGCCATCGCATAAAGGTGGCTGTGATTGTAGCGCGTGATGACATAGAAATTGGGCAACCCAAGCCAGAATTCCTCGCCGTCTTCACCCACAAGGCGCATCGGTGAAACGGGCGTATCCGATTCGAACGCCCCAGGAATGGGAATCCCAGAGACCATCGCAAACTCTCCCAGCGTAGAGCTCGCTTTCAGACCCTGATTGAATAGATCGCCCGGGGCCTGACCAGGACCACTCAGCTTGACCGTAACCGCACGTCCAGCCTGCCACCCGTGCCGGGAGAGATAATTGGCCACACTACCAATCGCATCTGTTTTATTGGTCCAGATATCCCGTATGCCATCGCCATCAAAATCGACAGCGTAATTTCGGTAGGACGATGAAATGAACTGACCATAGCCCATGGCACCCGCATAGGATCCCAGAGGGGATGAAGGATCCTGCTTCTCCTCTCGCGTCAACAATAGGAACTCTTTCAGCTCCGATCTGAAGAATCGGCTTCTGGGAGGATAGTCAAAACCCAGCGTCATGAGCGCGTCCAGCACCCGGTAACGCCCCAAGTATCGACCATACAACGTCTCAACACCAATGATGGCTGTGATCATCTCAGGTGGCACACCGTATCGTTCTGATGCACGCATCAGGACCTCCTGGTGCTCATCCATGAACTCGGCACCACTCGAAATCCGTGACAGTGTCATGAAGATCCGACGGTACTCGGCCCAGGTGAGGGTTCGTTCAGCGGGTTTTGAGATCGACTCGACAATACGCGGCTGGAATCTTGCACGGGACAGAACCTCGATCAGGAACTGCCGATCAAACCCTTCATTAGTCACCAGGTCATTGACGAACTCAACGATCTCCGCCCGATCCATATCGAAGGCGGTCTCATCAGTACTTTGGCCACCCGATGCTGCAAATGAAAAAACCAACAGGAACACCAACAACGACAGTTGAACAGTTGAACTCAAAGCGTGATCCTGCGGTGAGAGTGAATAGACATCAGGATGCCGAATCCTGCACACAACGTCAGCATTGATGTGCCACCGTAGCTGACCAGTGGCAACGGTACACCTACCACTGGTAACAGCGCACTCACCATACCGATATTGACAAAAACATAGACAAAAAACGTGAACGTAATACTGGCCGCCAGCAGCCTTCCAAACGTGTCCTGCGCGGCAATGGCAATCATTACACCGCGCCCGATCAGGCACATGTAGAGGATCAGGAGCACCACGACACCGACCAGACCCATTTCCTCCGCCAGGACCGCAATGATGAAGTCCGTTCGGCTTTCAGGAAGAAAATCCAACTGAGACTGTGTGCCATCGAACAATCCCTTACCCAATAAACCGCCGGATCCAATGGCCGTCATCGACTGGATGATATTCCAGCCACTCCCCAGGGGGTCGCGTTCCGGATCAAAGAGCGTCAGGATCCTCCCGCGTTGATAGTCTGTTATCAGCAACCATAGTCCCGGTGCCGAGACGATCAACAAACCGAGCAACGAGAAGATGTAGCGCCAACTGATGCCTGCGACAAAGAGCACAAGCACGCCCGAAGCCGCCACCAGTATGGCCGTACCCAAATCCGGCTGAGGATAGATCAACAGAACCGGAACCGCGATGATCAAAGCGGCGACGCCAACATGTCGTGGCCGTGGTGGCAGTCGGCGGTCATGGAGGTACCAGGCGAGCGCCATCGGCAGCGCCAGTTTCATGAGTTCAGACGGTTGAAAGCCAACGGGACCAACCCTCAACCACCGCGTGGCACCTTTGGATTCTGCGCCAAACAGGAAGACAAGTAACAGCAATATCACACCCACAAGATAGAGGGATGATGCAAGTCGCAGGTACAGGCGCGGCGGGATTTGCGCCATCACGATCATCACCCCGAACGCCACAATCAAACGGATAACCTGCGCCCTTACGGTCGTCATGTCCTGTTCAACAGCGCTGGTGAGAATCACCAGGCCGTAGCAGGCAATCACCGAGACCAGGACCAGCAACAGCAGGTCGATGTGCACCAGGTCGGACAGTCTTCTTCGCTGGCCAAACTGATGGGGGGGTAACTGACGCACATAGTCGGTCACGACGGATCGCCTGCCTGTAAAACAAAGCGTACGCTCCGTTCTGACCGCGTCGCCACCGCACTGTTCCCGACCATCTGATAGTCTAGTACCTTACGTGCCACAGGCGCCGCCACCGAGCTGCCACCGCCACCGTTCTCAACCAGTACCGCGACCGCTATCTCCGGCTCATCTGCGGGGGCGTAGGCTACAAACCACGCATGTTTCCTCAAGCGCTCATCCAACTCTGCATCGTCGTATTCCTCACCCTGCGCAATACCAACGACCTGAGCAGTTCCAGATTTCCCCGCAGCGCGATAGGGAATATCGAGCCCGATGTAGGCCCAAGCAGTACCGTTCTCACCAAGACCCCGGTTTCCCCGATGGATCACATCCTGCATCGCCTCTGAAATAACATTCCAAGCGTGATCGGGAATATCCACATTCGGCGGTGCCGGCACATCAGCATCCTTGAGAAGATGCGGTGTAACGAGCCGACCCCGATTGGCAAGTCCTGCGATCGCAGTCACCAATTGTAGCGGCGTAACCAGGACATCCCCCTGGCCAATGCCAATGTTCACGCTGTCGCCCGGATACCAGGGAAGGTTCCTTGCGCTGTGCTTCCATTCTCTGGAAGGCAACAGCCCATTTCCTGCTTCCGGGAGGTCATGGGCCAAGTTTCGCCCAAAGCCGAAACGGTCGAGATGTGAATGAATGCGATCAATCCCAAGCTGAGCAGCAAGGTTGTAGAAGTACACGTTGCAGGATCGATATATCGCCCGGTTCATGTCGACTTCGCCATGTCCTCCCTCATCTTCACGCGTCCAGTTCCAGTCACGATAGAGTCGCTGATTGTCTGGAAGCTGAAACCAGCCCGGATCGTCAATCACATAATCTGCAGTCGTCACACCTGTCGTCAGCCCAGCCAATCCGATAAAGGGTTTGAGCGTTGAACCCGGTTCGTACTGTCCTTGAATCGCCCGATTGAACAGCGGCACATCAACGGAATCACGCAATAGCGCGTACGACGCGTGATCAATTCCTGTCACAAAGGGATTAGGGTCGTAGGCTGGTTTACTGAGCAGCGCAAGAATGCCGCCAGTGCGTGTATCCATCGCAACAATCGCACCTCGCTGATCACCCAGCGCATCACTGGCTACCTTCTGTAGTCCGGCATCGAGCGTGAGCGTAAGGTTCTCGCCTGGGATCGGATCAGTTCGTGACAATACCTGCATGATGCGACCGCGGGCGTCCGTTTCCACGCGTTGATAGCCCACCCGCCCAAGCAACCTCGATTCATAAAAGCGCTCGACACCGGTCTTCCCGATGTGATCCGTACCGGAGTACGACACCTTGTCAACGGTTAGGGCGTCTTCCTCATTGATCCGTCTGACAGATCCTACCGCATGCGTAACCAGATCAGACAAAGGGTAGTGACGCACCAGTGATGCCTCGATGTGGACCCCAGGCATCGCATACTGATCTACGCTGATTCGGGCAATCTCTTCCTGCGATAGTCGATGCAGCAACGGCACCGATTCGTAGGGCCGTTGTTTTCGTTTACGTCGATGTTCAAATCGCGACCGTTGTTCTTCAGTCAACCCTATCCGCTCCTCAATGCGATCGAGGATGTCTTCCACGGAGTCGATCTGTTCAGTGACAAGGGTCAGACTGAACGATGGCCTGTTGTCGGCAAGGAGCTCACCGTGTCGATCCACGATCAGCCCCCGCACCGGTGGTATCGATTGCACCTGGATCCGGTTGGACTCTGACATCGTCGCATAACGATCATGCTGGATGACCTGAAGATACAACATGCGACCGCCGAGCAGGGTGGTCAGCAACAATGAAATCCCAAACGCGATGACAACTCGATCAACGAAGACACGACTTTCGTCGTGATGATCTTTCAGAACAACGGGTTCCGACATCAGGCTCAGCGATGGTAGGGGTGGTGGTGAAGGATGGTCCAGGCCCGGTAAATCTGTTCCGCAATGATAACGCGCACCAGAAAGTGCGGGAATGTCAGCGACGACAGGCACCATCGTTCATCTACGCGCGCCAGACAGGCCGGATCCAGCCCGTCTGCACCCCCGATCATCAGCTGCAGGCCTGATGACGCCTGACGAATGTCATCAAAACGTAATGCCAACTGGGTGGTGGACAGTGATCGACCGGTCAGATCCAATGCAACCACTCGCGTGTCGGGCTTGATCGCGGCGACCAGGGCTTCACCTTCCTTACGTCGAAACACCTCTGGACTCCCGCTCTTGCCACGCTGCGCGACAGCGATCTCTCTCAGGGTCAACACCCAGGGGGCAACCAAACGCTCGCGGTATTCGTCAAACCCCTTACGGATCCATTCCGGCGCTCGGGTTCCAACGGCCAGCAATTCGATCTTCACGCGTGTGTACCTTCACACAAGGGGCGATACCATGGATCAGGTGCACCAGCAGGGAATGTATGGATCGTACGCATAGATCCATGGAACCTGCAGAAACGACTATCTAACCGTGCGACGTCGTGGACGGGGAGAGGCTCCAAAGCCGTTCCAGATCATAGAAAGCCCTGGTCGCAGGCAACATCACGTGAACCACCACATCGACGAGGTCGATCAGAACCCACTCGCCATCCGCCATGCCTTCCACCCCCAGGGGCACAATCCCCTGCTGCTTTGCATGTTCAATAACCGACCCGGCGACAGCACGGACATGCCGGTTGGAGGATCCACCTGCCACAAACATGAAATCCGCGAAATCAGATTGAGTGCTCACGTCCAGACATTGAACCTCTATCGCCTTCATATCTTCCAAAGAGTCAACGACAAGACCTCTCAGTTCAATGTTCTGCATAAAGCCATCTTTCTCCTGTGTATCAGCTCGGCATCGAATTCGCGATTGGCGTAAAAATGGATCGTTCTAGCCAAGTTTGGAGCACCCACGCCTTATTTACCAGTGGTTTGGATTGACGAGTCATCCATCATTCGTAAAGCTGATGGCGGCGAATGTAGTCCAATACGGCAACAGGGAGCAGGTTATCCACCGCGCGACCCGCCGCAAGTGCCTCCCGCACGAGCGTGGATGACACATTCAGTTGTGTCGTTCGGATACGGGTCACTTTCCCGCAGGGAACGTTCACCAGATCCTCAGGGCGCTGATGCCTCTCGACGATCAGGTCATTCAAAAGCTGCGAAAGGTGGTTTGGTCCCGGACGGTCCAGAACGACCACGTTGACAAGTGCACGCACCTCTTCCCATCGATGCCAGGAAGGCAGCAGGGTGAACGCATCCAGCCCCAGCAACATTGAGATCGACGTGTCGGGTCCGGCCTCTTGTCGCAGCGAAGCCAGCGTATCAACCGTGAAAGAGGGACCAGACCGGTGCAACTCCCGATCATCAACCTCTAGCGTGGTCAGTCCCTGTACTGCGAGTTTCAGCATCGCAAGTCGTTGCTTGGGAGATCGTTCGGGTGCGGAACGATGAGGCGGCTCACGAGAAGGGATCAGTATCACCTTCTCCAAACCGAGTTGCTCACCAGCCTCACGCGCAATTTGCAGGTGTCCATTGTGGACAGGATCGAACGTCCCACCCATCACTGCAAACGCTTTCACAACGGACTATCCTCCACTCGAGCCACGCGATACCGCACTCTACGGCATCATACCGAGAGAGAATAGACTGAAAACCTCACAGAATAACGATGTACGCGCTCACCGATAAAGACTTCCATCTGGACGCTCACACTCTCGCGCGACGACTGCTCGGTACGGTGATTCGTCACAAACCGGGGCGAACCTGGCTCGCAGCACAGATTATTGAAACCGAGGCTTACTTCCTGACTGACAAAGCCAGTCACGCCTCACTGGGTCGCACGCCCAGCCGCGAACCGTTATTCATGCCGGCAGGAACGATCTACATGTACTACGCGCGTGGTGGCGACTCCCTGAACTTCTCAGCGCAGGGTGCTGGCAATGCCGTCCTGATCAAGTCAGCCATCCCCGCTACCGATCACATGACCGCAACGGGACTTCGGCGAATGATCACGAACAATCCGACCCAACGCGGGGATGCTCGACAGCTCGAACACCTCTGCTCGGGTCAAACCCTGCTCTGTCGCGCGTTGGGACTGGAAGTGCCTAAATGGAGTGGACGTCGCCTGGTTTCTGGAAAACTGGAATTACTTGATCCGGGCAATGCACCGCACGCGATAGTACAGACCAGACGACTGGGTATTCCCGCTGGTCGTGATCCACATCTACCCTATCGATTCGTGGACCAACGTCACGTCCGAAGCGCTACCCGGAATCCATTCGGACGAAATCTTCAGGAGGGGATCGATTACAGAATCATCACTGGACCCAAAAACTAGCCACCACCACTCGCCTGCAACTCCTCGACGATCCGATCGAGCTGCACCAACCGTTCAAGCGGTTCCTGAAGTTCGAGCAAACCTTGCTTGACCAATTCCGAACAAGGGAGATATTCCGTAAGCCGACCACCCACACCACAAGCGCTACTGAAGTCAAAGTCCTCGAACAAGGGCTGAATATTCGGATGGCGCATGAGGTGCTCGAGCAGATCCACCAGATGGGCGAATTCGGTTGGAACAGGCTGATCTTCTTCTGGTGGCATAAACTCAACTTGCCCCATCATCAATCTGTCATCCGCGCTCCAGTTCCGAAGAACCCTCATTTTCAGCTCGGCCTCAATCGTGATGAGCAACATTCCACCCGCCCCTTCCGAAAAATCAATGACTTTCACAAAGGAACCCAGCGTTTCAACATTGGGTTGCTGGCCTGATTCCCGGCCTTCAAGCACCTCGTACCCCGATGAAATCATCACCATCCCAAACCCTGTATCTTCGCGCATCACGCTCGACACCATGCTGAGATATCGCTGTTCGAAAATCTTGAGCTGGCTGCGCCCTCCCGGCAAGAGAACGATGCCCAGTGGAAATAGTGGAATATCAGCCATCTTCGATCCTCTTTGACGGATAGCGTCGGTTATCCTGGCAAGGTCCAGCAGACTGTCCTAGATCGGCCTGCTAGAATCCAGCCGCACGGTTACAAACCAACATCATGGATGTCACCCAAACGGTGATCCTGGCGCTGATTCAGGGTATCACTGAGTTCCTGCCCATCTCCAGTTCGGCACACCTGATCCTCCCGTTCGAGGTACTGGGCTGGCCGGACCAGGGTCTCGCGTTCGATGTCGCGGTGCACGTCGGGTCACTTGTGGCGGCACTGGTCTATTTCAGAAGCACCCTATTGAAACTGTTGGTAGGTGTCTGCTCAGCACTGATCCATCGCGAACATAATCCCGACAGTCGTTTTGCGAGCCTATTGATCATCGCCAGCCTCCCAATTATTCCTGTCGGATTCATGTTGAACGATCTGGTGGAAACATCACTTCGCAGCGTGTTGGTCATCGCGATCACCACTATCGTATTTGGTATTGCACTCTGGGTGGCCGACAGGTATTTCCGCACAGAAACACCCAGACCCCTCAACTGGCGCTCCGCGCTTGTGATAGGTTTCGCACAGTGTCTCGCACTCGTACCCGGGACCTCACGATCCGGAATCACAATGACAGCCGCATTGATGATGGGCCTCGGACGCGAATCGGCAGCCCGCATATCCTTCCTGCTTTCCATCCCAACCATTTTGGGGGCAGGTGTACTGAAAACATCGGATCTCGTCAGCGACACCCAACCGATGCCATGGGACCTCATCACCCTGGGGACACTGGTTTCCGCGATCGCCGCTTTCACCTGTATTCACCTGTTTCTCGCAACGATCAACCGGATCGGATTCCTGCCGTTTGTGATCTACCGCCTCGTCCTCGGTTCGGTATTGCTGGTGTGGGTTCTTTTCTGACTCCAGCCGGTGGTTGTTTTCACCAGAATTTGGTTCCAACGCCACCGTCATCAGACGGGTCGTGATCTGTACCATTGAATTTATCGAATAAAAATACTGGCACCGAGTTTGCTCTGTCTCTGGTATCTCGTCGCTAGACACCAGAATCGAGTAAATGACTCATGCATATTGGCGACACGATGAAACAGTCGCTTTCCGACAAACACAGTTGGTCGCGAGGACTCTTCATGCTCCTCTTTCTGATCATTTTTGCACTCGTGGAACTCGTGTTGTGGGGAGTTGTCCTGTATCAATTCGACCACCTG
>NTKD01000023.1 GCA_002457275.1 OM182 bacterium MED-G24 | reverse complement strand
GCAAGCGCCTCTGGATGGTCAAATGCCCACAGACCCACCGGCGAAATGCGCATCGCGGCACCGTTGAGCGCGAGGTCACCCTCTTCGGCGGCCTGATCCCAGGGCTTTCCATCAATGTAGTTGTTGACGGCACGATGGGCTACTGGACCCGCTCCGACGATCTCCTTGGTGATCCAGAGCTGACTGATCTCATCAGCAATGGTGTCACCGGAGATTCCAGCGTCGCGAATGATTCCTTTGATTGCAGCGATGGTCAGCTGCGTGTCATCAGTGACCTGACCTGCTTCATATTCGCGGAATGGCAGAAATTCGGATGTAACGTTTTTGATCGTCGCGATATGTTCTCTGGATTGGCCCTCGATGGGTGCACCTAACGAATCGGCCACAGCGCATCCCATCAGGCAGCCAACAAACTGATCGAGGCGCGGAAGAGGGGTGTCTGTCATTCTGAGGACTCCAATTGCGCGATGCCCTCTTCAACGCGTTTTGCCTTCTCTTCGTCCCACCACCAGGCATCAATGAACGGGACTCGATTCACGGTGTCAGTTTTTACTTCACCGAATTTGTCCCAGTGTACGAGCCTGAATCCGGGTTGGGAGCCAAGCGGAACAAAAAAGAAATTCCACATGATGACGCGGTCGAGTGCCCGTGTGGCGGCATAAAGATCTTCAGCGGTTGTGGCCTGGTTGACCGAATCAATCAGGCTGTCGATGACGGGGCTACGAACCCGAATCCAGTTCTGGCCATAGTCCTGCCCAGCGGCTTCACTGCCGAGCCAGTTACGTAGTTGGATACCCGGCGTATTGCTGGGGCCGAACCGGTTCGTATTCCCGTCAAATTGCCCGTTCCTGGAGCGGAAGAGCCAGTTGGAAACCTCGGGTGCCGTGGCTTTGTTGGCGATGCCCACCTTTCGCAGGTTCTGACGCAACGACAGCATCTGTCGCACCGCATAGTACGACACACCAATGATATCGAGGGCCAGTGGTTGGCCGGTCTCAGTATTGCGCATGAAGCCATCCTGAACCTCGAAGCCGGCTTCCTTGAAGAGTGCCACGGCTCGCTTCAGGTTCTCACGTTGTACGCCGACGCCGCTGCTGTAGGGGTGTGTAAAGGGCTCTGTAAATACACGTTCGGGGATCTGGTCTCGCCAGGGTTCCAGCAGTTCCAGCTCTTTTTCGCTGGGTAATCCCTGATGTGCCATTGGCGAGTTCTGGAAAAAACTGATGCCGGTATTGTAGAAGTCATAGAACAACACCTTGTTGGTCCATTTGAAATCAAACAGTAACCACAGTGCCTCACGTACCCGGATGTCATTTAGTGGTTCTCTCTCAACGTTCCAGAATAATGGCCACCAGAGGCCCTCAACCCGGCTCAGTGGCCGAAGGTCGCGTTTAAACAAGCCGGCAGCAACCGCAGGGAAGTCATAGAAGGTTGCCCAGTTTTTGGAAACGCCCTCTTCGCGCACATCAAACACGTTGCTCTTGTGTGCCTCGCCCATGACGTTATCGTCTTTGAAATAGTCAAACTTGACGATGTCGAAGTTGTAACGACCCTTGTTGACCGGTATGTCACGGCCCCAGTAGTTGTCGACGCGTTCAAATTCCAGGACCCGTCCGATTTCACCTCGTTTCAGCCTGTACGGTCCTGAGCTGAGTGGTGCCTCTGTGGTTGTGACCGTAATGTCTCGGGATTCCCAGTAGTGCTTTGGCAAAATGGAGTAAATACCGACCGTGTAGGGGAGTGTGGGATTGACCTCAACCGTTGGATCGCGAACGAAACAGATCTCCCAATCGCCGAATGCAAAGACCTCCTCGATATCGTCGAGGGCGGTCTTGAGAGCGACGGATCCGTGTTCCTTGAAGGTTTCGTAGGTATACACGACGTCTTCAGGTGTGATCGGTTCTCCATCGTGCCAATAGGCGTCTTTGCGCAACTTGAACGCGATCCAGGCCGTATCGGGGCCAATGGCCATACCCTCTGCAAGACGGCCATATCGAGCTACGGGTTCGTCGATTGAAGGCTCATACAATCGGTCGTAGACGAGGCCGCCGGTGATGTCAAACCCTGCGGCCAAGCGGCCTTTCTCAATCACGGAATTGTAGTTGTCATAGGTCCCCATCTGCGGGACACGCATAGTGCCGGCTTTGGGGGCATCCGGATTGGTGAAGTCGAAATGGGTAAATTCGGCCGGATACTTCACCGGCAGCAGGTGCGAAATACCATGGCTGTATTCCGCCCCGTCACAAGCCCCCTCTGCGAAAATCGAGAAGCTGAGTGACGCCATCAGGCAGGCGGTGAATATTCGCGCGGAAACGTTGGAGGAGCTTCTCATGGGCGAAGACTATTGAGTTTTGTTCATGGAGTAAAACCATCAATTTCGCCCAGATCGATGTGGCGCGCCCTGAAGCGTGCATTTATTGCGGAACCCTGGTAGTTGTCGGTGGCATTCTTGTTGTCGTTGCTGGCCGCATTGCCAGATGCATTAATGGCGGTCTGGCTCATGTTTCTGGCCAATGGTTTTCTGGATAACGATAGAGAGCTTGTTTTAATTGCTGCGGGTGGCTTGGCCATCACAGCTGCGGCGACATGGTTCCTCAAGGTCATCAGTGATCGCACCCAACGACTATTCGCGACAAGGTCACTATTGCGCTGGAATCCCACGTGGCCAGACTGCATGCGGAGGTGGCGACGGTCGAGCACCACGAGCGTCCCGAATTCCTGGGTCGGCTTGCGATTCAGCGTAACCAGGTCTTTGTACTCGACCATATGTATATGTCGCTGTTTACGACAGCAGGATGGGTCTTGCGGTTGATGGTCACCATTGGCTTGCTGGTTTCTGTTCACCCGGCGCTTGTTCTTCTGGTGTTGTTTGCCATCCCCACGGTGTTCAGTTCCACCTGGCAGCCAGGCGTTGAAAGAGCCATCGAAGAAGAGAATGCGCCCCACGAACGACTGTCCCGACATCTGTTTGACCTGGCCACCACCGCGTCGCCTAGTAAGGAAGTGCGGGTTCTTGGCATTGAAGACAAGCTTTAGCGTGAGCGTTGGATGGCGTGGGATCGCTGGTACAGACCTTTATCCGCCGCACGCTGGAAGAGTGCTCTCTACCACCTAGTGGGGTGGGCGATTTTCGGGTTGGGGTACGTTGGGTTGGTGGTGTTCGTTGCGCAAGTGCTTGCCGAGTCCCCTGGCGCGGTGTTGTTGGTTCTGGCGGCGGGATCTCGGTTGTCCGCCTATATCAGCTCGACGGTTGGTGAATTGGATTTCTTGAGGGGAATCTAGATGGGTGGTTCCGTCAGGCTGGCGTGGCTCGAAGACTGCGCTGATGCAAAGCGGTCTGTTGCCGATGTGCCTGTTCCTAACAAAATCAGTGGGGGGATTTCGCTCCGTAATTTGAACTTCGGTTATCCGGGCACGGAGAAGTGGTGCTGGATGAGCCGACCGCGGCGCTCGATGCTGAAACTGAACATGAGCTGTTTCAGCAGTACACCGCTGCGGCGCGTTCCAAGGAGGCCTCCAACGGTCGAATCACCGTACTGGTGTCCCATCGATTCAGTACAGTGCGTATGGCGGATCAGATTGTGGTGTTGGATGGCGCAAAGCTGGTCGAGACAGAAAGCCATGAGGAACTGATGGCAAATGGCGGGCAGTAGCGGAGTTGTACACCATTCTGGCGGATGCCTACCGGTAGTCGTCATACCGGCCAAAGACCTGGTTATTCCGAGCCGGAGGCGTGAGAATCTCGGGCACAGAACTGCGGACTCAAGCACGGTTGGAGACTGAAATTCGGAGATCCTCGCGGATTTCGTACTCAGGATGATGCCGTGGTTTGACACCAGCACCCGATCCGTCTTTTATGTGCGCTCTCTTATCAGCCAATACAGGACAACACGATGTCTGCGATTTCTTCCCAGGACGGCCCGGTAGCGGTCACCGGAACCTCAGGTTTTACGGGCGGCCATATGGTTCGCGAGCTGGTGCACCATGGGTATCAGGTACGTGCCTGTATTCGAGATGCCAATTCATGGCGCGGCCAGGATGCCGTTGCCTACCTGAAGACACTACCCAACGTTGAGATTATCGATGGTTGTGACCTTTTTACCGAGGGCTCCTATGACGCTGCCTTTGCAGGTTGTTCCGGGGTCTTCCACGTCGCAGCTGTGCTGGGAAATTCTGCGGATGGTCAGTCGCAGCCACTGGGCAGTGGTGATGTCTCCCAGGATGTCTACGACGGCGGCATGGTCGGTACCCAGAATGTGATCGACGCGATCAACAAGAGCGGCAGTGTTCAGCGTATGGTCTACACCAGTTCCATGGCGGCTGTTTCCGGGGCAAAAGGTGGCTCACTACCCGCAGGGTATGAGTGGACCGAAACGGACTGGGCGTCTGACGAGGTGGAAGAGCAGGTGTGGAAGCATCCTCGGAACTCATATGCACGCAGCAAGGTTGATACGGAACATTTTATTAACGACCAGGCGGATGCGAGCGGAAAGTGGGATGCCATCACCATGAATCCGGCGATGATCTGCGGTCCTGTACTGTTCAAAGCGCAGATCGGTCAGTGGATCGAACAGATTGGCCGCCTAGCGGCAGGCGAAGAGCCGAACTGGCCTTCCAAATACGACATGTACTACAACATCATCGATGTTCGTGATCTGGTGAAATCGCATCGGTTGGCAATGGAATCGGATGTGGATCACAAGAGCAGCCATGGCGGCCCGCGATACGTGATGCACGGCAGTGGAGGACGCAGCGCGATGCGGTTTGGTACTGAGGTGGCCGAAGTCATCGCGGCTGAATACCCCCTTTTCAAGATTGGTGAACCGTCGACGATCACTTCAAAGGGTGAACCCATCACGATTGCCTCGAATGTGCTGAACGATTGCAAGAAGGCGAAATCGGTATTAGGCGCGACGATTCGTCCGGTAGAGGACACGATTCTCTCCGTCGTTGAGACCTCCATTGAGTTGGGTGTCATCACACCTCAAATCAAGTGAGCGTTATAAACGCATCAGGGTGGCCGACGGTCGAGGCAAAAGCCGTCGGGATTGATACTGGAGCATTGGCGGATGCGGCAGAGTTTGTTCGTCAGAATAATTCCACGTGTTTCCTTGTGGCCCATGCCAGTGGCCTCGTTTGTGCTGAGCACTGGCACTGTGAAGAAGGCTTCGGAGGCGACAAGTCTCCACTTGCGCCGACGTTCACGGATGATGATCGAAGCCTGGAAGATGTGGCGTCCGCACAGAAATCTGTGGTGTCCGTGCTCGTGGGGATCGCTGTCGAGAAAGGACTACTGACTGTTACTGATAGCGTGACTGATCTGATCGGCCCGGGGTGGTCACATGCGTCGTCATCCCAGGAATCCGAGATCACGGTGCAACACCTGCTCACCATGACCAGTGGTCTTGATCATGGTGGTCGGTATGCAGAACCACCGGGCCAGGTGTGGATGTATAATCTGGGGCCCGCGTGGCACACCCTGAAACGGGTCTTACCGGCTGTGGCTGGAAAACCGCTGAATGATCTGCTGCGGGAATGGCTGACCGGTCCCCTCGGAATGACAGAGAGCCAGTTCGTGGAGCGACCCGTTGTCCCTGAGGGTCGGAATGCCATCGGTGCATCATCGGTGTATCCGGATGGCAAAACTTTTGAAGGGTTTGTGAGTTCTGGATATGACCTGGTGCGTTTTGGGCAGGCGGTCTGTAGTGCAGTGCGAGGCGAGGATGAACTGGGTATCTCTTCGGACTACTTTCAGGAGTCCCTGAAACCCTCGACGGATCTCAATCCCTCCTATGGCTACCTCTGGTGGTTGAATGGACAGGCGTTCTCTCTGGCTCCTGCGCAGAAAGAACCCAACCAGGGCCCCATGGTGCCGTCGGCACCTGACGACATGGTGTCAGCGCTGGGCGCGCTCGGTCGTGCTGTGCACGTCATCCCGTCGCGACAGTTGGTGGTGGTGCGCATGGGTGGTAGTCCGAGTGAGCAGGTACTGGCGGGAAGCCAGTTTGGCGTCACACTCTTTGATCGGCTTCAGTTGCGAACTGATTAACCGCGCAGGCGGCGCTCAGCCGAGTAGCGGATCACCCTTGGGTAACGATTTGGCATACCAGAGTGCCAGCTTGTGTCCTGCCGACTTCTGCGAGACCTGGTCTTCCGGCAGGGGTTGAATGACTTTGTCATGTACCAGCAGACGATAAAGGTACATGACGCGCTCGTTCACTGAATCGGTCGGTTCGAATTCCACCACGCCACGTTCGGTGCCGTATTTCATACCGGCTTCGACAGCGAACTTGAGCAGCTCTTTTTCATGTTTCAGCTTTTTCATGGTTGTCCTTATGACGGGAACCGGGACCAGTCTAGCGACGCAAACGCCCAGAGGCACGTGTTTTCGCAGTGCCCCGCGTGAAGCGACCGGGCGCCTATTGGTGTAAGCTGGCGAGCTTTGTTCCCGGGTATTTTTTACGTGATTCCACAACGATGGCGGACACCGTTTAACTTCCTGGTCATCGCAAGTATTGCGATGCCCATTGGTTTCGCCGCGTGGACGTCGCTGCTCAATAATTTCGCGATCGAACGCGTGGCGTTCACCGGTGTTGAGATCGGGATTCTGCAGAGCCTCAGAGAGGTGCCGGGTTTCCTCGCGTTTACCGTCGTGTTTGTCCTGCTTGTTATTCGCGAGCAGCGATTTGCTGTCATCTCGGTCGCGATTTTTGGTCTCGGAACGGCGCTGACCGGATTTCTGCCGACGGAGTACGGCCTCTATTTCACAGCGGTCCTCATGTCGATCGGATTTCACTACTTTGAGACCATTCGGCAATCGTTGTCACTGCAATGGCTGTCGAAAGAGGAAGCGCCGCAGATGCTGGGGCGGTTGATTGCCATAGGCTCCATGACGTCGCTGGTGGCGTTCTCCTGTGTCTGGCTACTGCTGGAGATCTTTGCTTTCGACTATATGTGGATCTACCTGCTGGCCGGGGGCGCTTCCATTCTGCTGGCAGTCGCGATGGCCGGTTTCCCACATTTCGAATCGCAGATTCCACAGCGAAAGACATTGGTACTTCGTCAGCGCTACTGGCTTTACTACGGTTTGACGTTTCTGTCTGGTGCGCGCCGTCAGATCTTCATGGTATTCGCCGGTTTTCTGATGGTGGAGAAGTTTGGGTACACTGCGGCCAACATCGCTGCCCTGTTTCTGATCAACCATCTGTTCAACTGGTTTTTTGCAGAACGTATCGGTGATCTGATCGGCAGGATTGGTGAGCGTCGTGCACTGACCATTGAGTACGTTGGACTGGTTGGTGTGTTCACGATGTATGCGTTTGTCGACAACGCCTATTTAGCAGCGGGTCTCTACATCGTCGACCACATGTTCTTTGCATTCGCGATTGCCATCAAAACGTACCTGCAGAAAATTGCGGATCCTGCGGATCTTGCGTCAACAGCGGGTGTGTCATTTACCATTAATCATATTGCGGCGGTGGTCATCCCGGCGGTGTTGGGGATTGTATGGATCACGTCACCGTCAGCCGTATTTCTTGTCGGTACGGCATTCGCGCTCTGTTCACTGATTCTGTCCCAGAACGTGCCGCGTAGTCCTGGAGAAGGCAACGAGGTGATCTGGGGCCGTGTCGCCAAGGTGTAGGCGATCTGCATGACGAAGTCATTCACTAGAACGAGATCCCTGTCACGGAGTTGCTGACCCGTCAGCTGGTGGATGCCACGTTCCAGGAATTCGCCGCGTTGTTACTGCAGCCACTCGATGCGACGGGCTCCAGCAATCTTCAGTTCCGTCTCGGAGATGAACTCCTTGTTCGTCTGTCGCGCCAACCAGTGGTGGCAGGGCGATTGAAAAGGAGGCGCGCTGGACTCGGATATTGGGTGACGGCTTGCCGGTGACAGTCCCTGATGTCGTTGCTGTTGGCGAACCAGCGCTGGGTTATCCGGAACATTGGTCCATTGTTCATTGGCTGCCAGGTAAACATCCCGAGGTTGCTGATGAGAGGTCGGAAATCGCGGAAGCGTTGAACTCGGGATATATCCTTTCGGGCAGCGTACGGCGTGCCGGTGATCAGATCTGTATCTCCCTGCAGCTGATTGATGCGAGCGCTGATGACAATCTCTGGTCGGAGACCTACGACCGCGATATGACAGACATATTTGCCGCTCAGTCCGAAGTGGCTGAGTCGGCTTCAGGGCAACTGCAGGTCGCGCTCAATGTCGAGACGAAGCGTGCGATCGCAACCCCGCCAACAAACAATGACAAGGCCTGTGAGCTATACCTGCGCGGGCTAGTGCTCGCAGCACTTGAGCAGGCCCTGACCATGGTAACGCAGGCGACAGAGTTGGATCCGAACTTTGCGGAAGCCTAGGTCGAGATCGCCAGGATATTGATCCGTCTCTCACAGAACACTCTGGCCTAGATAGACGTGCGTGAACGTGTCTTCAGTACCCTGGATCGGGCGATAACCACCAAACCGGACAACCCTGAAAGTTATGCTGTGTTGGCCTGGGCGTTGACCCAGGACAATCGGTTTGACGAAGCGGAAATCCAGGCCAACAAGGCGGTTGAAATCGATTCTAGTCATGGGTTCAGCGTGGTGATGTTGGGTGAGGTGGATCTATGACTGGGGCGAGGGACAACAGTGAACGGATACCTTCTGCGAGGTGCGGCGTTGGATCCGCTGGATGCAAATATGCAGCTGATGGCGGCAGAAATCCTGGCGAGTATGGGGCGCCGGGAAGAGGCTTTGCGAAAACTCCAGCAAGGTATCGAGCTTGCACCGGTCGCAGATTCATATGGCCGCCGTGCATCGACTGTACATAAAAACCTGGGTAATCATTTTGAGGCGATACAGAATCTCAAAATTGCTTACGATCTGGATCCCCATGATTTCACCTATCCTCTGGGGATTAGCATGAGCTTTCTCGCGCTGGGTGAGCGTAATGTAGCGGAACGCTGGATGAATGTGGCCAGGGACATCTCGCCCAGACACGATTGGGTGTTTGAGCGGCGCAGTTGGCTATACCTGGCGAATCGTAACCTGGACGCACTGGAAGGGTTGGTCGAAGACTGGGCGGCGGTCAATCCAGAGGCAGCTTTGGTTGCCCCTGCTTCATTGAAGCGATTCCGGGCAAGTCAGCTCGAAGATGAGGAAAGGAACGCTGAGTCGCTACGAATGACGCGTGAGGCCTTCAACGACTATTCCAGTTTCCTTGAACAGTTTCAGCGCAAGGATGAATTGCAGGTGAGTTTGGCAAACGTTGTCCCGGCCGCCAGGTCGGTGATTGCGGCGAGAAGGCTTGGCGAGGGTGGCATTACTGATGAGATCATGGAACCACTCATGCGCTGGACCGAGCAAGAACAGAGCCCATGGGCAACGCCCCATGGCGTTATTGTCTGCGCACTGGAGGGCAATCGGGAACGGGCGTTGGATCACTTGCGCGTTGCTGTGTCCCGCGAAATGAACGCGCTTTGGTCACTGGACACATAGGGTGTAATTTCAGATCCTCATGGGTAATTCCACGGAATCAATGAAGACATCGCGTTTCAGCAGATCGTCTGGGACGTGCGCAGGAAGAATGAGGCAACCTTGGCGCGCGTCCGCGCAGAGTTCGGCGCTTCTCAATCCACCCGGTGCTTGAACGGGAGTGGTTCAAACGCCATCTCTAATCTGTTAGATCAACGATCACCGGCGCGTGGTCCGACGCCGTCAGCCCATCCTGCTTCTTCCTGAAATCCCGATCGATCCAGACGTCATCAACACGTTCCCGAATGGCTGAGGAGCCTAACAGATAGTCGATACGCAGGCCCTGGCCGCGATGGAATGCACCGCCGCGGTAATCCCACCAGGAAAATTTCTGTTCAGCAGGACATTTGTCGCGGAACAGATCAGTGAGTCCCTGTTGCTGAAGCGCAGCGATGGCGCCACGTTCATCTTCGGTGTGAAAGATGTTGCCGACCGCCCGTTCGCCTTTCCAGGAATCGATGTGATCGGGGGTGACATTGAAGTCGCCGCAGAGAATGGATGGTTTGTTTCCCAGGTTTGTTGCGTTGCAGTACTCTGCCAGTGAACCCAGCCATTTCACTTTTGCCGGGAAGTCCTCGTGATCCAGTGTCTTGCCATTAGGCACATAGACCGTGGTAAAACTGATACCGGCCACGTCGGCGCTGATGAGCCGGGCTCCCATCTCGTCTTCGCCAGAAAGGCCGCTCTGGGTCACTTCAATCGGATGTTTCGAGAGGATGCCGACGCCATTCCAGCCCTTTTGTACGTGAATGGCGTGTTGATATCCAAGTGCCTCAAACTCATCTGCCGGAAAGTCTGGTTCTTCCACCTTCAGTTCCTGCATGCCCACCACATCCGGGGATCGATTCTCCAGCCAGATTTTGATGAAGTCGAGGCGGGCACGCAGGCCGTTGACGTTCCAGGTGGCAAATCGCATTCAGAATCCTATTTCGATGGTTAGATGGCTGAGTCTGTCGATGGTCGGTTTGGTCGGTGTCTGGTCGATCACGCTAGGCAGGGAGATTACCCTAATTCGGCATTCCGATTGAATATGTGGACTGGTATGTAACCTTTTTGTGTGGACACGTGTTGCGTATGAGAGTGTTTAGCGCGAACAAAAAGATGATGAGCCCCGGGCTTTGTTGGGGTTCTGTTTTCTTGTCAGGTCGGTATGGCTACCAGCACAGATGATCGCGCCCGTTATTCGGGCTGGGGCCGTGACCATCAGGGTGACTGCTGGTCACTGGCGGTCTACCTGCTGGGCGATCAAACCGTCATAATTTGCTCGCGTGGAGACGTTATACTGCCTCCTCCGATGGCCGGGAGACATGGCCACGGAGCATCCAGAACCATTGGGACGACGACCATTACAAATGTGATGTGAGCCGCCACCCTAGGAGCAGATCATGTTGGATATTGCGATCAGGAACGGAACCATTGTTGATGGTACTGGTGCCCCCGCCTTCCAGGGAGATGTTGGGATCAAGGGTGATCGCGTCGTTGCAGTGGGCGAGGTCTCCGAATCTGCCGCACGCGAGATAGACGCCACCGGCCGGATTGTTACTCCCGGGTTTGTCGACACCCACACACACCTAGATGCCCAGATTTTCTGGGACCCCTACGCAAGTCCGGTGTGCTGGCACGGCTCAACGACGGCGCTGATCGGCAATTGTAGTGTCACCTACGCCCCTGTGCGGCCTGATCAGAAGGATCATCTGTCCAGCGTGCTCGAATCCGTCGAACAGATCTCTGTGGAATCTGTGAACGCCGCGCTTCCTTTCAACTGGGAGTCGTTCAGCGATTACATGACGGCTATCGACAATACGCCTAAGGGAATCAACATCGCGGCCTTCATGGGTCATGCGGCCGCCCGGGTCTATGTGATGGGTGATGAGGCGATTGATCCGAAGCGTCACCCCAACGAGAAGGAGAAGGGGGAGCTGCAGGCATTACTGGCGGATGCGCTCGAAGGTGGTGCGCTCGGTGTCTCGACATCACGTACCTATACCCACATGGACCCACAAGGTCGACCCATTCCGGGAACTTACGCGGTTGAGGATGAGCTCCGAGCCTTTGCTGAAGTGTTGGGAAAACAAGGCGGCATATTCCAGTGTGCCGCCCGGCTGGGTGAAGGTGACGACGCGAACAACACCAGCACGCAGGAAGAGCTGACCTGGCTTTCAGACATCAGTATCGATTTTGATATCCCGGTGGTCTACAGCCTGTTTACGGGCCTGGGCCATGGCCCGGAATACCATCGCAAGATCCTCGAATGGACTGATGCACATCGTGCGAGAGGTGCGAATATCCGTCCAATGCAGAACTCACGGGTTGGCACGAACCTGTTCGGTGCGATGAACTTTCTGGGTGTGCGTTCCGGGGCCTGGGAAAAATTCAATCAAACGCGACCCTCTGAGCGGATGGCGCTGCTTGAGAATGATGATTTTTGTGCCGCTCTGGCGGATATGAGCCCTGAGGTGGAAGCCAACTTTGCAGGTCGCTTCTGGACATTTGGCGAGGAAAATCTGGACTATCGCCGTCGCGATCAAGATCTGATTGCCAACATTGCGAAGGCCAACAACGAACGACCGATGCAGACAGTCGTGCGACTGATGAAGGAAACGGCCGGGCAGCAGATCTTTGTCAGTGGCTCAAACAATGGTGTCTACGACAATATCAGCGACATCCTGTCCTATGAACATACGATTCCCGGGCTTGGTGATTCGGGCGCGCATGTGAAGGTAATGACAGATGCCAATCTCACAACCTACCTGATGTCCCATTGGGTTCGGGATGCTGGTTTGCTCAGCCTGGAAAATGGCGTCCGCCGGCTGACGGCGGGAGCGACGGACTTCTTTGGGTTGAAGGACCGCGGCAGGCTCTTCCCTGGACAGTTTGCAGACGTGAACGTCATTGATCTCGATAACCTGGCTTCAGAGATGCCGGAGTACGTCTATGACTATCCCTGTAACGCCGGTCGCTGGACCCAACGCGCCCGAGGTTACGACTACACGATCTGTAATGGTCGCATCATGATCGAAGACGACAAGCACACGGGCAGTGTCAACGGGCGATTGCTTCGATATCAGCATTAAGCGGTATCGTCGTCCGGCATGCGGAGTGGTCCAGCCCCATATAGGAACGTCGGGCCACTTCGTCAGTATTGGTAAGTCGGTGACTTCAGCCGAGAACTTCCGGATTCGCCAATGTTGCGGGATTGATATCTCCCGAAAGCGCTGCAACCAGATTGGTAGCGGTTTCCGTCGACATCCGTCGCGCCGCCTCAATGGAGACACCTGCGCTGTGGGGTGACAGATAGATCTTGTCGCTTTTGAGGAACGGATGATCGGCGGCGGGTGGTTCCGTTTCATAGACGTCAATGCCGGCGCCTGCAATGGCATCGCTGTCGAGCGCAGACATCAGGGCGGCCTCATCAACGATGCCACCACGTGCACAGTTGATCACAAAGCTGTCGGGTCCCATCAAACTGAGCTCGTCTTTGCTGACAATGTGACGCGTCTCATTGTTCAACGGGCAATGCACCGTCAGAAAGTCGGTGTTGGGTAACACATCCTGGAAATTCGACACGGGTGTGCAGCCGGCCGCTGAGATTTCAGCGTCATCAACATATGGATCACACACGTTCACCTGCATATCAAACGCCAGTGCACGTTTGGCGAGGCGGGTACCAATGCGCCCAAATCCCACAATGGTGAGTGTCTTGTCTGCAATGTCGACCGCGATGGCTGAGCTGCGCAACGCAAAATTTGATTCTCGCGCAGCCTGATCGTAGATACGCCCGCGTTTGGCCAGTGACAACAGGAAAAACATGGTGTGCTCGGCCACGGAGATCGCGTTCGCGTGGATTGCCAACATGAGTGGTATTCGTCGATTGGTCAGCGTAGCGACATCGATGTTGTCGTATCCGACCCCATGTCTGGAGACACCGCGTAGATTCGGCGCGGCCGCGAGAACGTCGGCCGTGAGTTTGGCGGAACGGACCGCGATACCATCGACGCCGCGCGCGGCTTCAATCAGTGCCTCTTCGGACGTATCCTCAGGACGGATCAGCTCAATATCCGGATGGTCTTCGAATACGGCAATCCCGATGGGTTGCAGTGGTTCCGTCATCATGACTTTCATGGTGTGTCCTTAGGTGTGTGGTTGTCCGGGGGAGCGCCCGTGCATAGCTGGCATGCCTTCGGGTAGCGGCAGCACAGGGTGGCAGCAGAGCCGATCGATATCCTGGTTTTCTCGGTGCGTGAGTGATGCCGCGACTGGCGAATCAGCGTACCTGCGCCCCAGGTCGCTCTTGTTCATCATCGGTTGCACGTACGCAGGCGAAACAGCGTTCAGAATAGCGGTCCGATCGAGTCCGCTCTCATTCAGTTCATGGCAGGCTCTATGCCACATGCGCGAGTCGTAGATGACTGCAGCACCGGCAGGCGCGATCCACTGGCGGGTATCGGTGTGAACACCTTCGCCCATTCGGGTGCCACCGGAATTAACTTCCGGTGGTGGCATTTTCCTCAGTTTGTACGATCCCGGCATGTACTGGGTGGCCGCGTTATTGGCACGAAACTCATCAATACAGATATTGAACTGTACGCCAAAAACTGGCTGCTCCGGCCAGTCATCATTGGGGAAAACCTTCCCATGATAGGGGTAGTCACTGTGCCAGCCTCCTTCAGGAAACTGACCTTTCAGCTTGTCGGCGGGTTTCAGGGTGTTGACGATCGGCTGATGGCAGAAGTGGATCTCATCGGAGTTCATGTATTGCTGCATGACCCACATGGCAACAGGGTGGGTGACCGCACGTGCCACATCGATACTCCAGATCAGTGAATCCGTTATCCAGAAGTTACCGTCGTTCGGGGTTTCATCGGCATGGTGGCGTTGACGAATCACGGCGGTTTCTTTTTTGAGGTTGGCGATGTCGGATTCGGGCATCAATCGGTCAATGATGGCGAATCCCTGATCGTTCAGGTCCTGCAGAATCTCTGAGGCGAGTTTGGGGGGGGCGGGGGTGATCCGGAACGGCACCCCTGTCAACAAATGGCCGTTAACGTCGCGGAGATCTGTCTCGCTGCCGGTGAGGGTCATCCCTGTCAGAACATGCTGGTACCCGTGATCAGTGCTCTGCCAATAACTGTTGTCATCACCATGGGCGGCGGTGGCCAGTGTGTCGCCCTTGCAGTTCAGCAGATAGCCATCTGCGTTTTGGATCAGAACGTAATCCGGGTTCATGTTGTTCTGGGATTGGTGAGCTGAGTCAGGCGGCGACTATACCATAGCTCCTCCTGGAGCTCGGTATCCGGGCTCGCTTCAGCGGAGTCAAACCTGTATACATGCGCGTCGTTTTTGCTGGTCGGCGGTGCAACCATGAAATACAGAAGGCCAATAGGTACCTTTATGGGTGATCAAGTCTATGAGTGATCAAGTCGCCTCCTCATCGGTGGGCAAGGCAGAACGCCGGGAAGGTATCTCCAACGTGCTGATCTGAGGATATGGTTCCGGCAGCTTTGGCCTCGCCCTGCTGGGATTGGTTGTGGCGGTCAACCTGCAGTTCTTCTATACCGACTTTGTGGGACTGTCCGCTGGTCTGGTGGCGTGGTCCTTGCTCGCCGCAAGGGTGTTCGATTCACTGACTGATCCCGTGATGGGATACCTGTCTGATAGAACCAACTCACGATTCGGGCGACGACGACCGTACTTTTTCCTGGCTGCGATCCCGCTGGCGATTGTGTTCTACTTTCTCCTTTCGCCACCCATTCTGGATGATCCCGAGAACCATCAGGGTTACCTGCTGGCCTACATGTTGTCTCTCTACATTTTGACCTACTTCATCTGGACGGTCGCAGCTATTCCGTACTTCAGTCTGGGGGCGGAATTGAGTGACGATTACAACGAGCGGCTGAAGGTGATTGCCGTTCGTGAATCCTGCACCTTGGTGGGTCTGGTTGCGGCGACTGTATTGCCTGCTTGGCTGATCTATTCCTATGGCGGCGTCCGGGATACTCCTTTATGGGGGGAATTCTCGGTGCGGGTGTTGCTGTGTTTCTGATCTTTGCGGCGGTGGTCAGCCGTGAGCGATCTGATTTTCATGGGCGACCCGCGATGAACCCCTATGCGGGATGGTTGGCGACATTCCGGAATCCGCACTTTGCGCGCCTCTTGATCCCGTTCATTTGCAGCTCTTTCGGTGCAGCAGTACCCGCGGTGCTGGTGATCTATGTCGCGGTATACATTCTCGGGACGCCAGAGTGGTGGACGTCGATGATTCCAGGCTGGATCCCTACCTGGTCGTACTACCTGTTGCTGTACTTTGTCTCGGGCGTTCTGAGTCTACCTGTGTGGGATCCCGTTTCGCGTCACATTGGTAAACGCAACACCTGGTTTATCGCCATCGTCATCTCGACGTTCACGAGTGCCGATTGCTTCTGGTTGAGTGAAGGATCGATTGTCTATTTCTCGTTTATCCTGGTGTTCGGTGGAATCGCTTTTGGCAACTTTCTCGCGATTCCGCCTTCAATGGTTGCAGATGTCATCAAGTGGGACGAGGTGGAAACCGGCAAGCGTCGTGAGGGCAACTATTTTGCCATTTGGGCGTTTACGACCAAGTTTGGAGCAGCGGTCACCGGCTTCATTGTGCTCCAGGTCCTGGAGCATGTGGGCTACGTGCCGAATGTGCCCCAGAAAGAGACCGTGAAGACATGGATGTTGGTCATGTACGCATGGTTCCCAGCGCTCTGTTACCTGCTGTCCGCCCTGATGCTGTTGCGGGTGAGCTGTCCCGGGTTCAGGAGCAACTGAATCGCGTCTGATCCAGTTTGCGGGGGTATCACTGGTCCACTAAGATACCCGACCGTTTAAGGACTGAGGCCAGATCGTGTCCACTGTCGAAACAGAAACTGCTGAAGACGTCATCATTGATGGCATCAATATCACTGAACGCATCGCTGAGATTCAGGATGTCGGCTACACCGTCGTGCCAGATTTCATCAGCCAGGAGGAAATCGCGAAGATTCGTCACTCCTTCGACACCGAAGTGCCGATGACCGAGATGCGTGCGATTGGTGTAACAACGGGCAAGACAATGAGGGCTCACAATCTGCTCGCGAAGACCCGCGCGGTGGACTACCTGTTTCTGGACGAGCGTGTTCGTGGGATTGTCGATGGCGTGTTGGGCGGCCTTGCCCATATCAACGTGACCACGCTCTTCAACGTGCTGGCAGGTGAGGAGAAGATGTACCTTCATCCTGACGACGGCCTGTGGCCTATCCCACGGCCGCATCCGACTTTCCTCTGCAACGCGCTGATCGCGCTCGATGATTTCGACGAGGAAAACGGAGCTACCTACGTCGTGCCCAACAGTCACAAGAACCCCAAAGCACCGTCTCAGGAAGACGGTGTTCAGGTACCGATGAAATCAGGCTCTGCGTTGTTCTGGGATGGTGGCCTCTGGCATGGCGGTGGCCCTAACGTTTCGAAAGATCGGGAACGGCTGGGCTTTTTCATGAGTCATCAGGTCTGGTATCTGCGACCGCAGGAAAACCAGCTGCTGGCTGTGCCTCGTGATGTTGCCAAAAAGATGCCGCGCAAGTTGCAGCGGTTGCTCGGATATCACCGATTTGGTCTAGGGGTGGATGGTCGCGACCCCGTTGACGTCCTGCAGGACGAGATCTATGTACACGAGTCTGCCCGGGTGGCGTGGCGTCCCGAATAGAATGAATGGGTAACCATCAGAATGAGGCGACGCCAACGTCTTCATCAAACCCTAACGAATTAGTACTAAACTCATACGAAAGCCATACGGAACTGGGCAGAGTAATCAGATCGCAGGAGACGAGTCAGCCATGATTTCCAGAGTCATCCCAAGATCCATCTCAAGAAGGCACTTGCTCAGAAACTCGCTTCTGGGTCTAGCTGCGACCGCGGTGGTACCGGGCACGCTGGCGGGACAGATCCGGTCGCCTTTACGTATCGCCGAGTTGGCCCTGAACACCTGGCGACATCCGCTCGGTGCGACTATTCCAGTTGGTGCGGAACTCCGGTTGCTCGCGACTTCTGGTGAAAAAGTGCCAGGTACCCATTTTGAGTGGCATTATCTGCCGGATGGTGGTGCGACCTTCCCAACACCCGATGGCGGTTGGATCTACGTGAGCAATAGCGAGTCGCGAGAAGCTGGGGGTGTCAGTGCGCTCCGATTCTCACGAGCAGGGACCTTTTTCGATGCCTACTCAATACTGACTGGCAGCATCCGTAACTGCGCCGGTGGTAAAACCCCCTGGGGAACGTGGCTGTCCTGTGAAGAGCGGGGTGACGACAGCCTGGTCTATGAATGTGACCCGACTGGCGATAAAGCTGCGGTCGCTCATCCGCATTTCGGTTCGTTTAATCATGAAGCGGCGGCGGTGGACCCCAAAACACATCAGGTTTATCTGACCGAAGATGTGAGCGATGGCTGCCTGTACCGGTTTTCGCCAGAAACAATGGGCGATCTGACACGTGGCACGTTACAGGTAGCGACGCTGTCTGATGGTGACAGATTGGACTGGCTGGATCTTGATGAGGTCAACAACGTGAAAGACCCCGGGATACAGTTGCGCTATCGATTTGAAAATGCAGCCCGGTTTGCCGGTGGCGAAGGTATTGTCTACGGATCTGGATACGTTTACTTCACGACCAAGAAAGACAATCGGGTCTGGACACTGGAATTGGCGACCCAGAAACTCGACATCATCTATGACATCGCGACCTCGAAGACGCCGATACTGGCAGGTGTCGATAATATCGAGATTTCCCAGAATGGCGATCTGATCATCGCGGAGGATGGGGGCGACATGCAGTTGGTGGTGCTGGACGACCAATACCAGGCGGTGCCGCTCGTAACGCTGCATGATCAGGAGGACTCGGAACTGGCCGGCCCCGCGTTCAGTCCTGATGGATCCAGACTCTATTTCAGTTCACAGAGGGGCAGTGACGATCGCGGGCTCACTTACGAAATGATCTTGCCTGCCTGATGCGATCCCGCCATGTCCATCCTGGGTGACCTGACCCCCGCCGACTTTCTGTCTCGGGTGTGGCAACGCGAAACGCTGATGCTACAGGGCGCGTTGCCGGACTACGTATCCGCCATCTCACCGGAGCAACTGGCGGGTTTGTCCCTGGACTCAGAGGTCGAGTCCCGACTCATCCGAAAACAAGACACTGACTGGCTGCTCCAGCATGGGCCTTTTGAAGAGGCGACCTTCCTTGACCTCCCCGATCGAGACTGGACGTTGCTGGTTCAGGCAGTGGACCTCTGGGTCGATGAGGTCTCATCTCTCTTTGAGGCCTTTGATTTCCTCCCACGGTGGCGTTTTGACGATATCATGGTCAGCTACGCAACGCCCGGTGGTGGTGCAGGACCGCACTTTGATCAATACGACGTGTTCCTGGTGCAGGTGACAGGCGAACGTCATTGGCGCCTTGGCGGCGAGGTTGACGATGACACCCAGCTGGTTGAAGGCAGTGAAATGCGGCTCGTGTGGTCGTTCGAGGAGCACGAATCCTGGGTGATGAAACCGGGGGACGTGCTGTATGTCCCACCGGGGGTCATTCACTGGGGCGAAGCTGTCACCGAATCGTTGACCTATTCGGTCGGCTTTCGATCACCTTCGTTTTCCGATATGTTGGGTGATCTTGCAATCGAACTGATGGCACAGGGTCGCGATGGTGTGTACCGAGATCCCACCTTGCTACCGGCGGACGATGGTCTGCAGATCAGCGACGCGGTCGTTGAAGAGGTGCAGGCTCAGTTGCGTGCTATCGTCGATGATCCCGAGCTGGTGGCGGACTGGTTTGCCCGCTTTATGACGCAACCCAGATATCCGGAAGCGGTTGAAGTCACAGACGAAAAACGGGTCGCCCGAACGCGTTGGGGGACCTATGAAAATGGAGAGCGAGTTGATGAGTGACGGCGCCAGATTTCTGGATGAGACCCTAGGAAGTCCAGTATTTTCCGGTGACGAATATGAATCCCTGATCAGTACGTTGGAAGCGGCTGACCCCAGGGCCCCCATCGCGAACGTAGAACCAGTGGAACCGGGCACTGAGGTCACGAGTGATTTGATCAGTCGCTATTTTAATGGCCACCTGTACCCCTACGAAGAGCGACTGCCCCTCAGAAGCTATTACGAAACGAAGGTACGACTTCAGATCGAGCTGGTGAAGTTGCAGAACTGGGTCCAGGAGAACGGAAAGCGACTCGTTCTGGTTTTCGAAGGTCGGGATACGGCTGGCAAGGGAAGTTCCATACGGGCATTCATGGAATACCTGAATCCACGCAAAGCGAAGGTCGTGGCGCTGGATAAGCCGACCGACGAGGAGCGTGGGCAGTGGTATTTCCAGCGTTACATCAAGGAGCTGCCTTCACGGGGCGAGATGGCGTTCTTCGATCGCTCCTGGTACAACCGTGCCGGAGTGGAACGGGTGATGGGTTTCTGCACGCAAGCGGAGTATGACGACTTTATTGAGCACGTGCCGATCTTCGAGAAGATGCTTGCGACCAGCGGTATCCACGTCGTTAAATTTTACCTTTCCGTCAGTCAGCATGAGCAGGCGCGCCGTGTAGACGAACGCCGTACGAATCCGCTGAAACACTGGAAGCTGTCTCCAAATGACATCGAGGCGCAGCGTCGCTGGGACGACTATACCGATGCCAAGAACAAGCTGTTTGAGCTGACCGATTCGGTGCATGCGCCGTGGACAATCGTCAAGACAGAAGACAAACAACGGGGACGGCTTGAGGCAATGAAGTTCGCGCTGAACCAGTTCGACTATGACGACAAGGACGAGGAAGTCATTGGTCAACCGGATCCGTTGATCGTTACACCTGCACGAAACTTGCTCGATTCAGAAGGTCGTGCGCATATGATCGACTGATCACACCTTTCGGTAGACCATCATTTGGTACGTCGCCATTCGGTTATCAACCCGAGTGTTTCAGGTTGCATCCACCAACGAGAGATGGTTTCCTCGCCCCGCTGATTTTTCGCCCCGTCTTTTTTCGGGCTTTTTTGCGGACTTTTTGGATTAGTCAGGAGTTTTCATGAGTGTAGAAGGTAAGGTTGCCATCGTGACAGGTGCTGGCGGCGGTCTGGGTAAAGAACATGCCGTGCTGTTGGCTGAGCAGGGTGCCAAAGTGGTGGTCAATGATCTGGGCGGTTCCGTGGATGGTTCCGGAAAGTCAGACATGGCTGATCTCATTGTTGAGGAAATCCGTGACAACGGTGGTGAAGCTGTCGCCAACAAGGACTCCGTATCTGACCGTGACGGTGCCAAGGGTATCGTCGAAACCGCTGTCTCCACGTATGGGACAGTGGATATTCTCATCAACAACGCCGGGATCCTGCGCGACAAATCCTTCAAGAAGATGACTCTAGATGAGTGGGATCTCGTCATCAACGTACACCTTAACGGGACTGCCTATGTGACCTGGCATGCGTGGCCGATCATGTACGAGAAGAACTACGGACGCATTGTTTTCACGTCTTCCGTATCGGGCATTCTCGGTAGTTTCGGCCAGGGCAACTACGGCGCAGCCAAGATGGGTATGGTGGGGTTGATGAACAACCTGTCTCGCGAAGGCGCTTCGCACAACGTTCGGGTCAATTGTCTGTCGCCGGGCGCTGCCACGCGCATGACAGCGAGTGTACCGGGGAGCACGATTGATGCTGAGAATCCTGAACCGGACAACCATCCAAAACTGGTCAGTGCTGCCATTCTGCTGATGGCATCCGAAGATGCGCCGAATGGAAGAATCGTCCAGGCTGCTGGTGGCAAGTTTGCATCGGATGCGATCTACGCCAATTCCGGTGTGAACCTGGGTGTCGACCTTGACCCGAGCGATATCGGCAATTACGCCGAAGATATTCTCGACTTGAGCGACGCTGAACTAAAGACCACATTCTGGCGCATCTGATACCGGCCTCTGTCTTGTAAATATACCGGGTGTATCTCTTGATACACCCGGCCGTTTGCGGCAATGTTTGCAAAACCGTTCCTGTGTCGAGATGTCGGACTTTACGCAAACACTCGATAGTGAAGACAAGCGCACCGCGACCCGCATCGCGGCACTGGACATTGGCTCCAACAGCTTTCATCTGGTCGTTGCCCGCATCGTCGCCAACGATGTCCAAATCCTGCATCAAGTCAAAATGAAGGTTCAGCTTGCACGTGGACTGGATGCAGATAACTGGCTCTCTGACGACTCGATTGCGCGGGGGGTTGACCACCTCCGTCTGATCAACGATAGCCTTGGCGACTTTGAGCCGGATTCTGTGCGCGCAGTAGCCACCTATACGCTCCGGCAGGCGCGAAACGCGCGACAATTCCTCGGCGCTGCGCGTGAAGTATTCCCATATCCGATCGAGATTATCCGTGGCATGGAAGAAGCCAGACTGATCTACCAGGGGGTTGCACACACACAACACGCGGAAGGTCGACGTATGGTCATCGATATCGGTGGTGGCTCCACTGAGCTCATTCTGGGCGAAGGCTTCGATCCGATCGCGCTCACCAGTCTGCAGATGGGGTGTGTGACATTCAGTCATCGCTTCTTTCGAGACGGCGAAATCAAACAGAAGCAGTTCGATAAGGCCGTGACCGCAGTGCGACAGATCATGGAGATTGCGCCGGATGAATTCCATGAAGTGGATTGGGATCAAACCCTGGGTTCTTCCGGATCCATTCGGGCCGTCACTGAGCAGGCGATGGCTATCGCAGGGGATACCGGCGAACGTCGTGTGACGCGAAAACAGATCAAAGAACTCGTGAGTCTGTGTGTTTCCGCGGGGCATGTTGATGAGCTGCCATTTGAGGATATTTCAGATGAGAGACGCCGGGTTTTCCCGGCAGGGCTTGCGATTTTGAAAGGTATCTTCGATGTGATTGAGATCAAGGAAATGACCTACTCATCCGCTGCGCTGCGAGAGGGGGTGATCTATGACATGGAGGATCGTCTCAGTCATCACGACATTCGGGAACGTACCGCCCAAAGTCTCGCAAGTCGCTATGACGTTGACCTGGCCCAGGCTCAGCGAGTGCTTAACACCACATGGCAGCTATTTGATGGGGTTAGTTCTGACTGGAAGCTTGATCGGCAGGAATATCGTTCGCTCATTGGTTGGGCAGCGCTGCTTCATGAGGTCGGTCTGCAGATCAATTCAAGGGGCGTACAACGCCATTCCGGCTACATTCTGCAGAACGTCGAGATGCCGGGCTTCAACCAGGAACAGCAACAACTCGTAGCATCACTGGTACGTTTTCATCGCAAAAAGTTCAAGAACAATGAGGTCCGGGAATTCAGTTTGTTTGCTCCCCCGGAAATCGAGCGACTGATTGCCCTGCTTCGGCTTGGTGTTCTGATGAACGGCCGTCGACAGGACGATGCAACGCCGCCTTACCAGATCAAACACAAGAAAAATGAACTGAGACTGATCTTTGAAGAAGGTTGGCTCGCATCGCAGCCTGTGTTTGAAGCCAGTTTGTTGCGGGAGTGTATCCAGGCGAGCAATCTGGGATTGAACCTTGAAATTCGATAATCAGCCATCGAATAGTGTGTGGTAGTGAACGGTTTCTTCAACTCGTTCGAGTAGCTCGCCAAGCATCTGCGACAACAGAAGGGTGAAATCATAGGGGTGGATCGCGATTCGCAAGGGTCTCAATGGGCTACTGATCAGGCGATTGGTCACGTTGCTGGCGGTCAGGGACCATTTCCGCAGCGCTTGATCGGCTTCGAAGCCTGCCAGCGGCAACACTCTTCGTTGTCCGGTGGAGATGCGGCGTATTTCGCTCGTTAGCTCAATATATTGGTACGGCGTTGAACGCAGGTCGTCCTGGGTGACGGATCCCAGTGCCCAGGCGGGTGGCACATAGTAGTCTGGTGGAAGAAGGTCATGTTGTGGAAACCATGCATGGTTGCGCATGATCAGGTCAATGATCTCATCGTGGGATAACGACAGGTGCTCTGCCGCGGTACGGGAGATAAACAGTGAATGCAGTCGGTGATACAAACCTTCGATATGACGGGCTTCGTGGGTCCAGCCGTGTCCGGCAAGCAGGTAACCCTCCTGTTGCCATTCCTGTAGTTGCCGGATATCTGCGTCCTGCCAGTTGAGGCCGGGAACCACAAGCAGGAGAAGGTTTTGTCGGCAGGTGTCCGGTATCCGGTCGATGATGTCGCGTACATGATCCAGTGTCACAGGCATTACGTCATGGATAGAGACAACTGCGCGCAATGGACTAGGGACGTGGCTGATTGGTGGTCTTCAATAGAATTCGTTCCCAACTGGTCAGGTTCTCATTGTTGAATGTCGTTGCGGATTCAAGCGCACGACCTGCGAGTGCTTTCCGCCAGTCAGATTCTGCTTCCGACAGCTGTTTTAAGGTCGATGTTAGATCGGTGTTGTCACCCAGTGTGACAAACCCACGGGAGAGATCGGTCCAATTCGATATACCTGTGCCTTTCGAAACGATGACGACCCGATTGCGGGCCATCGCCTCCAGCGCAATAGTGCCAAATGACTCAAAGTGAGAGGGAAGGACCAGTGCGTCATGTCCATCAACATAGCGGCAGAGGTCCTGTCTATCCAGCCACCCCAGGTAGTTGACGTTCGCCAGGGTATCGGCGGCGTTTTCAACGTTAGAGCGCAGCGGTCCATCTCCGGCGATGCTGAATGATAGGTGAGGCAAGGCACGGGCTGCGTCCAGTATGGTGTCGATACGCTTTTCCGCGGCAAGTCGACCCGCGAACAACACACGTTCCAATCTGCCCTCGTAAGGCACTACAGGAGTCTGGGTGAACAACCTTGGAATAGGTGTACCGATCATCTCAATATTCGGCGCTCCCATGCGTACTGCCAACTGGTACATATCTTGGGAATTTGTGAGTACGGCACTGGAGCGATTAAAGAGATATTGATGCGTTCGCTCGAGGTATTGCCGGAAGAACTTTCCTTTGAGGGAACCGTGCCAATAAAGATCCGTTAGTTGTTCGAACGAGGTGTGAAGGCCTGTGAGCATGGGAATGCCCTTTCGCGCGGCGACGTAGGCACCGGTAAATCCGTACCCTCCAGGGGTTGGCACAATCAGCACATGAGGGTTCAGGTCAGTCAGTGCACGCTGCAATGCGAACGGGTTTGGAAAACACAATTTCTGCGTTGCGTCTCCTGGCATTGGGAGCACCATGGGTGCTTCCCAGCGTCCGTCGCTGATGACGGGTGAGAACACCTCTGCCTTTGCCAGACGCGGCGACAGGTAGCTCAGAAGGTCCTCGTAATAGGCGCCCACTCCATTGCGCTCTGGCGCTGCATCGGAGGTAACGGCAACACGCAGGTCACCGATCTGTAGCGCGGACAATGGGTTCTGACCGGTATCAGACATGTTCGACATCATTGGTGGGTACGTCGTCTTCGGGTGAAATGACCAGAGGCCATACGGCGGCGAAGAATCGGTCGATGTCGTCGCGCGTCAGGTCATAATCCGCGAGGTCGTATCGATGACCGCTTTGATAGGGCTCCTCCAGGTGATCTGCGATGGCATCGCTGATCTGTGAGCTCATGGGTTGCTCCGCCAAATGGAGCACATCACTGACCGTCGCCAACAGATCACTCTTCAGACGTGACATGGGAATGACCATGGAGGGTCGTTGCTGATGACGAGCAAGGAGCATGTGGTGGTTGATGGCACCGTAGTAGTGGCATAGTCCAGACTGTATCTGTTTCTTGAATCCTGAGGGAATTGTTTTTCCGTGGCCCAACAACGCTAATGCGGGACCGAGTGAACTGAGTTGGGACGGGACGGTTTTTGCTGGTTCACGTACACAGATGACACACGTAACGTCCGGGAACCAGTCTGACAGGGAATCAAGCATTGAGGTAAACGTGGGGTTCTTGCTGAGCATGCGATGCCCAGGGCCCGCGAAGTAGAGGTGCTTCTTCTGCATTGCTTCATAGAACGACATGATCAGATTTTTTCGACGGATTGGGATATCGCGGTCAAATGCCATGAGTGACCAGAGTTTCTGATCGGCGGGTGCGCAGAGTACCGTCAGGAAACACGCATGGATCCATAAGAGGACGACAAAATCCTCTTCTGGATCCGAGAGGCCAATCCTGTGTATTGATGCCATGCCCGGGATGAGCCCCGGTCCTTCTGCCGGATTGTTGCCGGGCCAGATT
>NTKD01000022.1 GCA_002457275.1 OM182 bacterium MED-G24 | reverse complement strand
TGAAATACCGGATATCAGTGTGTCGCTTCGATTGGTTCGCGAACTCCAGCGTCGCGGAGAATCCACTAGGGGTGAATCGGAGAACGGCGTTTGAACAGAACCCTCATCTACCTGTTCGTGGTGGTACTGGCAGCTGTCCTGCTGGGGACCTGGATGCATCGTGACCCAGGCTATGTATTGATCTCGTATGCGGGACATACACTCCAGACGAGTCTCTGGTTGCTGATCGGTTTTGTTCTCGTGACAGTGGTGGTTCTCCGCTATGGATACCGGTTTGTTGCGTTGATGATCACGTCCGGGGGCCGTCTATCTGCATGGCGCGAAGCGAGGCGCAAGGACAAGGCAACAAACTTCACGATGCGCGGTATGGCGCTGATGTATCAGGGCGAATTTGAGCGAGCAGAACGGTACCTGGTATCGGCCGTGGAGGACAGTGATGTACCCGCCATGAATCTGCTTTGGGCGGCGCGTTCAGCAGATGCTGAAGGTCGTTCAGACAAGCGCGATGGATACCTTCAGCGAGTGTCTGCACTTGACACAGGGATGGGACCGGCAGTCGCGGTTGCTGCTGCAGAGATGGCCATGGCTCGTCGAGACTGGCACCAGGCGCATCAATTCCTTGCTGACGCACCCGATAATGACCATGTCCTGCTAATGCGCGCACGTACGCTGGCGGCGCTGGAGCGGTGGCAGGAGCTGAGTGAATGGCTGCCCGCGCTTATTCGAACGGGTGGTGAGCAAGTGAAGATGATCGCCGATTCGTGCGCGTTGGCGCTGGTGACCCAGGAAGGGCTTGGTGACAACGAACGACGAAGGCAGCTGGATCGGCTGCCAGTAGAACTGGTGACGCCAACGGTGACGCTCGCATGTGTGCGACATCTATCGGAAGAGACCGCCAAAGAACAGCTCCTGAAACGCGCGATACGAAACCACTGGCATCCGGACTTGTTGGTCGCCTACGGGCAACTGGGGTCAGCAACGGTTGCTGCAAGGTTGAAGGTAGCAAACGGGTGGTCGAGTGCACATTACAACGATGCGGACTATCATCTCTGTCGGGGTCTGATCCTGGAGCATTCCAACGATTTTACAAAGGCGCGGGAAGCATTTGAGCGAAGCCTCGCGCTGTCTCCATGCCCTCTGGCCAGTGAACGGCTGGGTTACCTGGCGTCGTTTGAGGGCGACTACAAGCGGGGAATTGAATTTTTCAAGCAGGCTATCAGAGGATAGGCTGACAGAGCGTCGGTATCGTCCGGGGACTGAACCCTGGAAATGCTGGTCAGGCCGTTGGTCTCGGCGCGTAGCTGAAAATATCTGACTGCATGTTGGCTTCCGCCATGCCGTGCTCCACAAAGCGATCGAGCGTTGCATAGACCATCGCTGGTCCACCACCTACGACAACAGAAATGTCAGACAGATCGCGAAAGTCCGTGAGTGCAGCCTCACCGACGAGACCTGTGCGTCCTGTCCATGAGGGTGAGGTATCGGGGTCGCTCACGACCGGCACATAGGTGACCAGATCATGAACGGCCCAGGATTCGCAGAGATCATTCATATACAGGTCGCTATCGGCCACGACACCCCAATACAGTGCAACGGGATGCTGAATGCCCTGATGTAGAACGAATTCCAGAATGCTCTTCATCTGAGTGACGCCGGTACTCGCGGCGATCAGAATCAGTGGTCGTTGAGGAACCTTCGTCAGGAAACAGTCACCCCTTGGAATCGTGACCGTCAGTTCGCTGGCATTGTCCAGCATGGCCTCAATCTGGACTGAGTCTTCAGATCCTGGCGTAGGCCGAATATGTAACTCGATCAGGTCCTGCTGATGGGGTGAGCTGGCGATGGAAAACGGACATTTCTTTTCCGGTAGGTGCAACTCAAGGTACTGCCCGGCGTTGAACGAAACGTCCGCGCGGGAGGGTACATCCAGAACGATCTTACGGGTGTCGTGATTAAAGTACTCTATCGATCGGACAGAGCAACGTAGCACCTGAGGCACGTGAGGTATCAGTTCCGTTTCATCGACGCGAAGAACTCCTCGTTGGTCTTGGACTTCTTCATGCGCTCGAGCAGGAACTCGATAGCGGCCAGATCGTCCATATCGTGGAGAATTTTCCTGAGAATCCAGACCTTCTGCAGGTCTTCCTCGGACATCAGCAATTCCTCACGACGGGTACCTGAACGCCTGATATTGATGGCTGGGTAGACTCGCTTTTCAGCGATCTTGCGTTCCAGGTGCAGTTCCATGTTGCCCGTGCCCTTGAACTCTTCGTAGATCACCTCATCCATCTTCGAGCCGGTGTCGATCAACGTGGTAGCAATAATGGAGAGGCTGCCCCCTTCCTCGACATTTCTCGCGGCGCCAAAGAAACGCTTGGGCCGTTCCAGCGCATGCGCATCCACACCACCGGTCAGGACCTTGCCGGAAGCCGGAATCACGGTGTTAAAGGCGCGTGCAAGACGCGTAATGGAATCAAGCAGGATGACGACGTCTTTCTTGTGTTCGACCAGTCGCTTGGCCTTTTCGATCACCATGTCTGCCACCTGGACGTGGCGTGAAGGCGGCTCGTCGAACGTACTTGCAACCACTTCGCCGCGTACTGATCGTTGCATTTCAGTGACTTCTTCGGGGCGTTCATCAATCAGCAGCACAATCAGATGGCATTCCGGATTGTTGCGCATGATGGACTGTGCGATGTTCTGGAGAATGAGCGTCTTACCTGCTTTCGGCGGCGAAACAATCAAACCTCGCTGGCCCTTCCCGATAGGAGAGGTGAGGTCAATGATGCGTGCCGTCAGGTCTTCTGTACTGCCGTTACCGGCCTCCAGTGTCAGTGCTTCGTCTGGAAAGAGCGGCGTAAGATTCTCGAACAGAATCTTGCTCTTGGTTTCCGATGGGTCCGCGAAATTGATCTGATCAACCTTGAGCAGTGCAAAATAGCGTTCATTGTCTTTCGGTGGCCTGATCTTGCCCGACACGGAGTCACCGGTGCGTAGGTTGAAACGACGTATCTGACTTGGAGAGACGTAGATATCGTCGGGGCCGGCGAGGTAGGAGCTGTCCGGAGAGCGCAGAAAGCCGAAGCCATCCTGCAGTATTTCCAGGGTCCCATCGCCGTAAATGTCTTCACCGCTCTTGGCATGTTTGCGCAGGACGTTGGCGATGATGTCCTGTTTTCGTGATCTGCCGAGGTTATCCATGCCCATTTCACGGGCAAGATCGAGCAATTCTGGAATAGGTTTGGTCTTAAGGTCAGTTAGATTCATATTAGGTGCGTTCGCCGACGGGCGACAAGTGAAGATAAAAGGAAAATGATTAGGTTAAGGAACCGGGTGGACGTGGGTGATGTCGGCCCGTTGGGATCAGGGAGAATGCTTGAAGTGACCCCGTAACAGCAGATTGTGTCGCTGTTGGATGTGAAAAATGGCCGTTTTTTGAAGTGATGTCAATCGATTTTTGCGAGGCAGACCCCCGAAATCGCGGGGGTCGCTCGAATATCATCGGTTGTCGGTCAGATGTTGCTGTCCAGAAAAGCGGTGAGCTGGGACTTTGATAGTGCACCCACTTTGGTCGCTTCGACATTGCCATCTTTGAACAACATCAGTGTTGGAATGCCACGAATCCCATACTTCGGTGGTGTTTCCTCGTTCTCCTCGATATCAATCTTGCAGACCCGCATCTTGTCTCGATATTCCGATGCGATTTCTTCGAGGATAGGCGCGATAACCTTGCAGGGGCCACACCATTCGGCCCAGTAATCTACCAACACGGGCACATCAGATGTCAGTACATCGGATTCAAATGAGTCGTCGGTGACATGGGTAATGTCGCTCATGGTCAGGGCATCTCCTGTTTGTCTTTGGTGGTGAAGCAGTTGTTGACGAAAGGACTGTATCCTAAGCGCTTGCTCAAACGCTGACAACAGATCGATCGAGTGTGTGACGAACAGCCACTTTCTAGGTCGCGAGATCCTCGGCCATCTGCTTCGCGAAGTACGTGAGAATGGCATCTGCACCGGCACGCTTCAGTCCCACGAGAGACTCGGACACTATCTCCGACGACAACCAACCGTTGGCGATGGCAGCTTGTGCCATGGCGTATTCACCGCTGACCTGGTACGCGAACGTTGGAACGCCAAATGTATCCTTGACCCGTCGGATGATATCCATGTAGGGCTGGCCTGGTTTGATCATTACCATGTCAGCGCCCTCCTCCAGGTCCAGTGCGACTTCCTGCAGCGCCTCGTTACTGTTGGCCGGGTCCATCTGATAGCTGTACTTGTCACCACCGGCAAGGTTGGTTGCCGATCCGACAGCATCTCGGAACGGGCCATAAAACGAAGAAGCATACTTGGCGGAATACGCCAGGATACGCGTATTGATATGGCCGCCGTCTTCAAGCGCGTTCCTTACGGCGCCAATGCGGCCATCCATCATGTCTGATGGCGCCACGATGTCGGCACCGGCATCCGCATGGGACACCGCTTGTTTAACTAGGACGTCCACGGTCTCGTCATTTATGACGTAGCCTGCATCATTGAGTAGTCCGTCTTGTCCGTGAGTGGTGTAGGGATCCAGTGCTACATCAGTGATGACGCCCAGGGAAGGCACTCTGTCTTTTACGGTTCGAATGCAACGCTGGACCAAACCGTCGGGGTTGTACGCTTCTGCTCCGTGGAGAGACTTGGCGTTGTCAGCGGTGACAGGAAAGATGGCAATGGCCGGAACACCCAGTGAATCCAGGTGGGCAGCTTCTTCAGCAACCAGATCAATCGATTTTCGGCAAACGCCAGGCATGCTGTCGACCGTTTCGGTCTGTCCGTTCCCTTCTATGACAAAAACGGGGTAGATGAGGTCGGCGGGTGTCAGCTGGTGCTCTTGCATCAGGCGCCTGGAAAATCCATCGGCACGCATTCTGCGCATTCGCGTTGTGGGAAAGCGACGTGTCATCGAGGGACCTCCCTGGGTTCATCGCGCAGTATAGCGAATTTGACGACCATCCCCGGCGGGTCTTTAATGAAGCTCGCATTCAATGGCACTGATCGGGGATATCTCAATGAAGTTCGGAATTTTCTATGAACACCAGCTACCGCGGCCGTGGAGCGAAGGGATTGAGTTGCAGCTGTTTCAGGATGCCCTGGATCAGGTTGAGCTCGCCGACAAGCTGGGTATCGACTATGCATGGGAAGTGGAACACCACTTTCTGGAGGAGTACTCCCACTCTTCAGCACCGGAGATTTTTCTGTCAGCTGCCTCTCAGCGGACCAAGAATATCCGACTCGGGCATGGCATACGCCAGGTCATTCCGAACTACAATCATCCGGCCAGAACGGCTGAATGTATCGCCACGCTGGATCTGGTGTCCGGTGGCCGTGTTGATTTTGGTACAGGCGAGTCCTCGGCAATCCTTGAACTTGGCGGGTTTGATATTCCTGTTCAAAGCAAGCGTGCCCAGTATCTGGAGTCCACCGAGCAGATTGCCAATATGCTGGCGATGGATCCTTACCCCGGTTACGAGGGGGAGTACTTCAGTATGCCGTGCCGTAACATCGTGCCAAAACCGGTACAGAAGCCACACCCACCGATCTGGGTGGCATGCTCGAACCGCGAGACGATCAAGATGGCTGCCCGACTCGGGATTGGCGCACTGACTTTTGCGTTTGTGGATCCGATGGACGCGAAACATTGGGTCGATGAGTACTACAGTATTATCAAGAGCGATGAATGTGTCCCCGTCGGTCACGCAGTGAACGCGAATATCTGCATGGTCACGAGTTTTTCACTGCACCATGATCGTGCAACCGCCATCCAGCGTGGTCTTGAAGGGTTTGAGTTCTTTGGGTACGCCCTGGGGTCATTGTATGGATTCGGCGCTCACAAACCCGGCCGAACCAATCTGTTTGAACAATTCACCGAACAGCGACACAAGCGTCTGGAAGAGAACCCGATTGATATGACCCAGGCGCTTGGACAGGAGCGTGGTGGTATTGGCACACCTGATGACATGAAGGTACATCTGCGCAAGTTCGAAGAGGTTGGCGTGGATCAGGTCACCTTTATCCAGCAGGCCGGCATGAACAAACACGAGCATATCTGCGAGTCACTGAATATTTTTGCAGAGGAAGTTATGCCGGAATTCAAGGAACGGGAGGCGGACCGGCTTTCAGCGAAAGAAGAAGAGCTCGCGCCTTACATTCAGGCGGCAATGGAGCGCAAACAGTATATGGAGCCCCTGACGGACGACCAGATTCCGGAGTTTCCGGCATTGGGTCGTTCAGTTGTTGAAGGAGAGGGTGATCCCAATAAGCAGGCAACTAGTTAGTTAAGTCACTGTCTTTCCAAGGAATTCGTGTTACAAGAGTGACTTTATCTCTCAACGCGGGCCTGTGTTTCTTTTCTTAATAGTCACCTTGGGTGTAATTTTGTCTGACTTGACAAGAGGGACCAGCGCTTTACGGAGTATGCAAGCGATAGGTTCTGCAAGTGGGGGCTTATGACCCAGTATTCATCTGAGAGTGGTGAACTAGGGAGTCGACAGCGATGTTGCTGAAGATCATCGTGTTGGTCGTCATAGCTGCGTGTGTCGCTCCGCTCTTTATTGAGGGACCCGGTGGCGAGCCACTGATGACACTTGATGATTGGTTTGAATCCACGGAAATATCTGTCGACAAGGTGGTGGTGGTTTACAAGTGGCAGGATGGTGAAGGTAACTGGCACTACACGGATGAGCTTCCGGAGGGTGTTCCTGGTGAGGTCGTCAGCCTTGATGAGCCCATCAATGTACTACCTCCTCCTGGCACACCCCCCACGCGGGATGTCCAAAGTGAAAGCCAGCGCCTTGCAACCGCTGCGGCGACGCTTCCTGGTGGCCTGACCGTTTCACCGGATCAAATGGGCGAGATGATGGAAACGGTGGGAAACCTTCAGCAGGACCTCGACGACCGGCCGAGGAGATCAGGCAGCGTAGTAGTCAGGCGCGTTGATATCCTTCTGTCCGTGTGTGGTGAGCGGGCGTAGCATCTGCCATGTTGCAACCGCGCCGAGACCGATGAACGCCACCAGCGTCCATCCAGGGATGCTGATGCCCAGAAACGACCACATGACCTCTGCACAGGTCCCATCACCCGACAGGACCATGGCGAGAACCTCTGTGAGGGGAAAGACTTCCAACAGGTAGTCAAGGGAGGCGCCACAGGCGGGTACCTGGTCCGGTGGCAGGCTCTGTAGCCAGAGTTGCCTTGATGACAGGCCTCCCCCGCCAACTGCACACAACAACGATAGGCCTGCGTAAGTTCTGAAGCCCCAATCACGTGGGCCATGCAGGAAGGCGATCAGGCAGATTCCGCCGACTGCAATCATCATGACGCGTTGCATCACGCAAAGCGGACAAGGTTCAAGGAGCATCACGTGCTCCATATACAGGGCGATGGCCATCATCGCGGCGCAGCTGGCTGCAACGATGGCGTTGGTCGGGCGAGGGGAAGGTAGTCGTTGGAGAATTTCCCGCATCGGTGTTTTCCTAAATCAGGTGATTCGTCAGCTCAGCCACCTTCTGATTGGCATGCTCTACGAGATGTGGATAGAACGCTAGGAAGTCTTCTTCCAGTTCAGGCAGATGAGGCTCAATTCCTGGCATGGCATCGGCCAGTGGATTTTGCTTGCGCGCCCTTTGGGAGACGGCACGCAACGTTCTCTCAATGAACATGGGTTCATGATAGCGCTCAAATGAGCGATGTCGTTCCATGGATTTCGCCATTGCACGTGCAGGTTCAGGCATCGAAGCACTGTGACTGTCCCATGCAGCATAAGTTTCATCGCAAAACTGACCAATATCGATATCAAGCAGGACGTCCCAGTGACGGGCAAGACAATAGTCGTAGATGACATCCACCGCGATGGGCGAATATCGTCCGAGTGACGAACGAAGTCTGGCGGCACTGGCGGCAAACACCGGATGTGCATCGCTGAAGACATCGATCGCACGATGAGTCTGAATACCGGACACGATCTTTGTTGGAAACTGATGGTTCAATCGCCCCTTAACAAAATCGCCTAGGAAACCTCCGGTCATCAGCTCGGGGTCGGGATACATCAGACTGACATGACAGAGATAATTCACTGGCGCGGGCCGAATTGTGTGAGATCAATGATGTGTCTAGCTCGTGGTGTCAGCGAGGGAAGTGCGGATGTCTTCGTATTCAGCATTCAGGTTGGCGAGAAATGTTGCAAAAGGAGCTTCCTCCAAAGCTTCTCGGTCTACGAGCTGCGTCAGTGAATACTCTGCATCTGCCTTGAATTCTGACAACGTGTCTGGATCTGGGGAGCGGATACTATCGTGCTGCTGGCGTGCGAGCTCAGTGCCAAACTCCACGAAACCGATCCGCTGATCGACCATCCGTGTGAGCATCTCGGCACTTGGCGTCCGCGCCGGTTCTCGGAGCTTTTCTCGCTGCTGTTTCAGGCTCGAGACGTAATGCTCACCAAACTGCTGCGCCCACGGCTCAAGTGCATCCATGACCTTTGTACCCCACGCTGATAGCGAACGTGCGCCGGAAGGTGCATTCAGCAGCAACTTGTCAGGACTATCGCGCCCTTGCCGTACAACGCGCTGAAGGTTCTCCGTGACCGCAAGGCAACGTGTTGGTGGGTGAATCCGGCTATCGCTGAACAGGCAAAAGGTCAACAGAAGGTCCAGGAAACGGAGAGCGTCCGCATCAATGCCCAGCGTGCTAAATGGATTCAGATCGAGCAGTCGCACCTCCACGTATTCAACCCCACGGCGCGCGAGGGCATTCAGGAAATTCTCGTTGGCTTCAGGAATGCATTTCGCTCGGATGCTGGTATAGAACTCTGCCTCTGACTGAAGCAGATTGCTATTGAGTTGGAGAATGGAGGAAGGGTCTGTGTTCAGGTGCACGTAAGGTTCATGTGGTGTCGTGGTTCCACGAGCGATTGCCGCGATGTAACTCTCAATGCCGTTATAACAAACATCCATCAAGCCGTTCTGGGTTTCGCTTTGGTAACCCAGGTCACCGTTGCGAAGCGACGTGGCGTGGGGGCTGTACAGCGTTCCTTCGTCGAGCTGGATGAGATCATGTGCCGCTGCCTTTGCGAATGACGACGTGATGGCGGGAGATGCGCCGAACAGGTAGACCGGTAGCCACGACAAGTCCCGGAAATTTCTCATCAGCCCGTAATATCGTTCGTTCCTGTACGGTGTGGTGTTCGGGGTTTTGTCTGCCGCGGCCAGTTGGGTAAAGATCGTGTCATCCGGTGAAAAGTTGTAGTGGACCGCAGAGATGGTCTGCATGCTTCGACCGTATCGGATGCCGAGTCCACTTCGATAGGTTTTCTTATGGAGGGCAACGTTCGAGTTGCCGTAGTCGGCGAGAGGGATCTTCGAATCGCTGGGTAACAGGCAAGGCATACTGGCGGGCCACAACAGTTCTCCGTCGAGCGAATGGTGCACGTATTGGTGGATACGGGCGAGTTCAGCGAGTACGTCATCCACGGATGTGAACACTGGTGTGATCAGTTCAAGTTGTGACTCACTAAAGTCGGTGGTGATCTTTGGGTGCGTCAGTTTCGCGCCCAGTGCGGATGGATGCGGTGTGAGTGCCAACTCGCCGTTGCTTGTTACACGAAGAGATTCACGCTCGATACCGCGATTAAACGAGGTCTCGCCGATATCAAACTCTGATGGCTTCAATCGATCTGCTCTCGAAATTGGATGATTCGGCGGCGTTGTTTCTTGCTCGGTTTTCCTTCACTCGATATTGCATTGCCTGCGAGTTTGCGCCGCTCCGAGGCGGCGTCCCTGAGAGCAAGACTTGCCTCGGTCTCCTGATACAGCAGCGCAGCGGCAGTCGCGTTTCCACGGTTGTCCGATAACGCAGTTACCACGATAACCTTTTCATCGTAGCCCTGACGGATTTGTAGTGTCTCACCGACTATGACCTCCTTGCTCGGTTTGGCCCGGATACCGTCAACGTGAACCTTGCCCCCATTGATGGCGAGCTTTGCCTTGGCACGCGTGCGAAAAAAACGTGCGGCCCAAAGCCATTTGTCCAGCCTGACTTTTTCCATTGGTTCCATAACGACCGGCATTTAGATAGCGCGGCCCAGCATGTTACCAAATCGGCGCAAGAAGCAGCATGCTGGTTTTGCAGCTTATGGAAAGCTACTGTAGGGTCGTCCAAACATGTCAGGTCATATCGAATGAGTTCTCTTGTCACCACTGAGCTGGTGGACGCCCTGGTTGGTTACGCCAGAGAGGCAGGTCGCGCGGTTCTTGAAATCTACGAACGAGAGGATTTTGGTGTTACAACCAAGGCTGACGAGTCTCCACTCACCGAGGCCGACCTCGCATCTCATCGAATTCTCATGGCGGGTCTTCGGTCGGTGAGTGAGGAGCTTCCGATCCTGTCTGAAGAATCTGAGATGCCACCCTACGATGAGAGGAGGCAGTGGAGTGCATACTTTTTGATTGATCCACTGGACGGTACCAAGGAATTCATCAACCGGAACGGAGAGTTCACCGTCAATATCGCGTTGATAGAAGCCGGTGTCGCAGTGATGGGGGTGGTGCATGTCCCGGTCACGGGAGTGACCTACATAGGTTTCACTGGCTCGGACAGTCGATCCGCACGCGTCATTGATGGCGATGACAACGCTGTCCCGATATCGACTCGTTCCCAGAGTCCTTCTTCATTGGGTGTGGTCGGTTCCCGACGGCACGGTAGCGAGGCGCTTTCCGCTATGGTGAATCGATTGCAGGACGAGTTTGCAGATGTTGAATTCCTGAGTATGGGGAGCTCTCTCAAACTGTGCCTTGTCGCAGAAGGGAAAGCAGACTTTTATCCCCGGGTCGCCCCAACCTGCGAATGGGATACAGCCGCCGCGCAGGCGGTGGTGGAAGCTGCAGGTGGATGCGTCGTCGACGATGCGCTCAACGTCCTGCGATACAACCAGAAGGACGACATTCTGAACCCCCACTTTTTTGTCTTCGGAGACACCGACGCGGACTGGATCAACCGGATTGAACGAATTCGGTGTTAGTCAGCCGGGGCCACTCGACGTGTCTCATGTCGAACGCGGGGAAGTAATAGGCAGTAATAGGCAGGACAGGAGATCACATCATGGCCGACCGAACCAAGATACCAAGGCCGAGGCCGACACCGGAGACGCAGCACTTCTGGGATGGAACCCGGGACGGCAAGTTGCTGCTCCAGGCATGTAATGACTGTGATGGGGTGTATTTCCCGCCGCGCCCGTTCTGCCCAATCTGTTCATCCCGGGAGGTTCGCATTGTTGAAGCCAGCGGCAACGCGACACTCTACAGCTATGTCATTAACCATCGTCCCCATCCGGGGTTTGATGGGCCGTACGCGATCGCCGTGGTGGCGTTGGCAGAAGGTCCACGCATGATGACCAATATTGTCAATTGTGACCAGACACCGGAGGCGTTGCAGTTGGATATGCCGCTCAAAGTGACGTTCGAGCCTTTGACGGATGACATCACGCTACCCTACTTTGAGCCAGCGGGAGGTGTGCAATGAAACCAGGATCCATTGCGATTGTCGGTGCCGCGGAGACGACTGAACTGGGGAAAATCCCGGGAATGAGTCAGACGCAGCTGCATGCTGATGCGGCGCTCAATGCGATCGCAGATTGCGGCATAAAGATGCCTGATATTGATGGCATCGCGACAGCCGGAGAGTCCCCGATCAATCTGGCGCATTATCTTGGCATTGTGCCGAACTGGGTCGACGGTACCGGGGTTGGCGGTTGTTCTTTCATGTTGCATGTAAGGCATGCGGCGGCCGCTATTGCTGAAGGACTTTGTAACACGGTCCTAATTACGCATGGTGAAAGCGGACGATCGGGGGTTGGCCGGGGTGGCTTTGGTGGCGGCAGCGCGTCGCTGGCCGCTCAGTTTGAATCCCCGTACGGTCCGATGGGGCCACCATCCATGTTTACGATTCCCGTCTTGCGTTACATGAAGGATCTTGGCTTGACCATAGAGCAACTGGCAACGGTCGCGGTCGTACAACGGGAGTGGGCAGCGCTCAATCCACGCTCCTCATACAAGGATCCGCTGACCGTTGACGATGTCCTGAATGAACGGATGATTGCCTATCCGTTTACTAAACTGATGTGTTGCCTCGTGACTGACGGCGGCGGTGCGTTGATTCTGACCGCGTCGGAACGCGCCGGTGACTTCCCGACCAAACCGGTCTATCTGCTGGGTACAGGAGAAAGCGTTGAGACGCCCATGATCAGCCAGATGGAGGATTTCACGTCTTCACGTGCCTTCAGGGTTGCCTCCCGCAGGGCATTTGAGGAATCCGGTGTGACCCATTCAGACGTAGACCATTTGATGATCTACGATGCTTTCGCCCACTTGCCGATCTATGGTCTGGAAGATCTCGGCTTTTGCGAGCGTGGGGAAGCCGGGGCTTTCATCGAAGAACGTCATACAGCGATTGGAGGCCGGCTCCCGGTCAATACGAACGGTGGGGGACTTTCGTATATGCACTCGGGTATGTATGGCATGTATGCCCTCCAAGAATCGGTTCGGCAGCTTCGCGGGACCGCGCCGGCGCAGGTGTCGGGTGCGAAAATCTCCATTGCACATGGTGTTGGTGGCATGTTTGCGGCAAGTGGGACAATCGTCATGGGCAACGAACGCCCGTAGTCTGAAATGAGCGTTCGACACGATGCGGAGGACAGGATGAAGAGGACGTGTGGTCTCAGCTAGCCAAGCTGCAGGCCAATACCAATCCTGCCGAGGAGAATAGTGTATATCCATACAGCTATGGCTAGCGAGTTTGGAAATACTACTCCCATCAAGTGAGCAACTGAAGCGTACAAAAGTGGAGGTTTCTCAGCACAAGAAGTGTTGACTTCGAAGAGTTTCACGCAACGTTTTGAATTCAGCCGAAATTAAGGAGAGTTTCGTGAATCACAATAGCCGATTGCCGTGGCATGAGAGGATTCTTCTGGTGAATGCACACTAAGTACTGAGTCTAATGCTGATTTCGGACAAACGATCGTTACTGGGGTATGAACGGAAATGCAATTTATTCAATTAGTTATGGACAATCAGGGACGAGGTACATATAGTACCGACATGCCCACCGAGCACGGAATACACTCAAAGGCCATCACATTATAAACAGCGTTTTAGCCCTCTGTACAGGAAAATATGCTGGAGTGACTGTCGAGGTTGTTTACAGGGCATGACAAGAGCACGATGAGTTTGACCAGGATTTCTTCAAGAGGTGAACCTGGCGAAGTTTTACAGCAACAAATATCCAGCAAGGGCAGATCAGCTGCAGCCACAACGACGCAAGTGCAAAAGGCTGACTGTACCAGTGCGAGGTCCATAGTTTGAAACCTGCCTTCCCGGCGTCTAACGACGGTATCTGGGGCGGTGGGCCTTTATTTTTGGGTTTTTGACCCGATACAACGATCAGGAGGCTTTAAGTTCACTAAGACACAACACACCATCCGCCGGTTCATCTGCGGATGAACGCCCATTTCACATTGACCGGAGCCAGCCTATGAACAGCCACAACCGAGAAGGCGATTTCGATTCCATCCTGGAAGATGAGTCCCTAGACAACGCGCCTGAGGATTTAGACGCATTGGATGTGCTCGCTGAGAGTGAGGCGCTGAACGAAGAGGAATCCGGAGACGAAGAGGGCAAAAACTCGCGCCAGTCTCAGGTGCGCATGTTGATTGAAAAGGGTCGTCAGCAAGGTTATCTCACATACGACCAGCTGACTGAGAACCTTGAAAACAGCATTACTGAGTCTGACGAGTTCGAGACCATCGTTCAGATGTTTGAAGAGATAGAGATCCGTGTCTATGAACGGGCTCCGGACAACGATGCGTTAAAGGCCGATGGCACAACAGAAGACGACAGTGGTGATAGCGCGGTGCTCTCCTCCATTGATTCTGTGGTCGGTAAGACCATGGACCCGGTCCGCATGTATATGCGCGAAATGGGTACGGTTCCGCTGTTGACCCGGGCGGGTGAAATTGTCATCGCGAAGAAAATTGAAGATGGCATCCGCGAAACCATGTCCATCCTCTCGCGTTACCCGGGCGTTGTTGAGTATGTGCTGGGTCGATACGATCAGGTCATTGATGATGAAGCTGAACTGACAACAATCATCAGTGGGTTCCTGGATCCTGAAGATTCGATACCGGATATGTCACAGATTGCTGAGGCGAAGTCCAGCGGTAACTACAAGGCGAGTGAATCGGACGAGCCGAATAAGGCGCTTGACGAGGTACTCGGCCATAAACGGTTCAAGTCTATCCGTTCTTTTCACGGCAAACTGGGTCGGGCTATCGCCAAACACGGCCGCAACAGCAAACAGTCGGAGAAACTATTCGTCAGCCTGGCGGGAGTATTTTCTTCGCTGAAGCTGGTGCCTGCTGTAATGGATCCTATCCTCGAATTGGTGAAAGACGACATCGCCAGCATACGCGAACAGGAAAAACAGATTCGCGATCTGTGCGTGTCCAAGGCCAAAATGTCTAGAGAGGATCTGATCAAGCATTTTGTGGGTCATGAGAGCGACACTGAGTGGCTGGAAGAATTGGTCGTGTCTGACGCTCCTTATGCGGGACAGCTGAAACGCTACCGCGTTTCAATCCGCCACGGTATCAAAACCATTCGGAGGATTGTTGATCGGACCGGCCTTGAGGTCGCTGAGATCAAGGATATCAATCGAAGACTCTTTGTGGCCGTAGGTAAAACCCGGGCTGCCAAGCGGGAGATGATTGAAGCGAACCTGCGCCTGGTGATTTCGATCGCAAAAAAATACACAAATCGGGGGCTGCATTTCCTCGACCTGATTCAGGAAGGCAACATCGGGTTGATGAAGGCAGTGGACAAGTTCGAATATCGTCGTGGGTTCAAATTCTCGACGTATGCGACCTGGTGGATCCGTCAGGCCATTACCCGTTCGATCTCTGATCTCGCTCGAACGATTCGGGTACCGGTTCACATGATGGAGACGGTCAACAAACTCAATCGTTTGACCCGACAACTCATTCAGGAGCTCGGACGGTCTCCGACGATCGAAGAGTTGAGCAAGAAGATGGATCTTCCCGAAGACAAGGTGCTGAAAGCGATGGAAGTGGCCAAGCAGCCAATATCGCTGGAGACACCTGTTGGTGACGATGATGATTCCACAATGTGGAATCTGGTCAGTGACACCACAGTGGAGTCTCCGATGGAACACGCAACCGATGAGGGATTGCGCGAGACCACGAGTCATGTGTTGACGGCGCTGACAGAACGTGAGGCCAAGGTGCTCCGGATGCGTTTTGGTATCGACATGAACACCGACCACACACTTGAAGAGGTGGGTCGTCAGTTCTCAGTGACACGTGAACGGATTCGTCAGATTGAAGCCAAGGCGCTACGCAAGTTGCGTCATCCGGCGAGGTCTGCACACCTTCGAAGCTTCATTGATACCAGTCAATCCTGATGGATTGATGCGCAGACAAGTGATGTGATGTGATTGAGAAAGGGCCCACCGGAGCATGGGCCTTTTTTTGATCTGCGGTTGCTGGACATCTAGTCGTCTCGGTAGTCTGGCTCGCGTTTCTCCAGAAACGCACTGACACCTTCCCGCATATCGCCGGTCGCGGAGATCAGAATCTGCTGGCGATCTTCCATCGCTATCACTGCGTCGAGGCTTGGGGCATCGATGCTCATGTTCAGACAGTCCTTGGTCAGGCGAACGCCCATCGGTGAGTTCCGTATAATGTCCTTCGCCATTTTGAGACCGGCTTCCATTAACTGATCCTGTTCGACGATTGCAGAGACCAGCCCAGATGAGAGCGCACGTTCAGCTTCTATGAAGTTACCGGTCAATAGCAGTTCACTGGCAAGCGCACTACCGACCAGGCGTGGCAGAAAGTAGCTGACGCCGACGTCGCATGCGGACAATCCAATGCGTATAAACGCCGCGTTCATGCGAACGGTTGGCGTCGCAATCCTGATGTCGGACGCGAGAGCGAGGCCAAAGCCGCCGCCACTCGCCGGGCCGTTGATCAGTGAAATGATTGGCTGCGGTGCGCGGTGCATTCGCAACATGATCTCACTGACGCGTCTTTGTGTACGCATCCCGTTCACAGGACCAGCAGGTTCATCGGAGCGGTCTTCCTTCAGATCAAGGCCCGAACAGAACCCTCTGCCTGCGCCCGTGAGAACGACCACTCTGACCGTATGGTCGGTATACAGTTTTCCAAAATAGTGTTGCAGTTCGAGCATCATCTGGCGTGACAGCGCGTTCAGGGCTTCGGGTCGGTTGAGCGTGACGATATCAAGCGCGCCCTGTTTCTCGACGGTCAGGGTGTCGTAGCTGCCATCCGGGTTTACGCGAGGTTCATGGAACTCGGACATGTTGTTTTTTTACCTGGTGTTTTGTGGTCGTTGTTGTCCGATGGTACCGCAAATGCGATCAGTCTCGCGTTGCCGTGGTGAAGGTTACCTGAAATAATTGCCCGACTCGCCATAGCTTTTTCTGCACCATGGAAAGGTCGCGTACCAGACCTCGAGTCCGATTCATCCCGTTTCGTAAACGGGAAATCGTGGAGATGTGTGTCTCTGCCGAAGCCCTCAAGGGAACGGATCAAGACGGATTCCGCCGATTCTGTCACCTGCCGCAAAGTGTTTTCCACTTCGAATACCACAGTACGCTCGAAGCGCTCAATGACCACTACGCGCCTCAACCCAAACCGAGACACCCGCAAGGTGGACGTGTTCACGACAGGTGCGGGTAGCGACTTTGTAGCGCAGCTGGAACAAACCCTGGACAAAGCCAATTATGAACGGGTCACACAGGAGGTGATCAGTGCCGCGATGGAAGAGTCTTCCCTGTTCAAGCTGAAGATCGACATCAACTTTTATGACTTCGATGAGGCCGTCCTGTTTGCGCGTGGCGAAGGGGAGCGTGAGGAACAGTTTCCTCATGGTTCAGATGGTGGAAAAGGACATTCCGTTTCAGCAACTATGATCGTGTGATCTTGTACATTAAGTACAGCGAGTCCATGGTGGCACGACGTACGTTATATAAGCTTGGCACCGCTATTCTGAAATGTTCCCAAATCCGACATTGAGATGTTGTTTCCCAATACGCTCGTCAGCATGAGGTTGATTGACAAGCTGTTGATTGGTGTTCTCGCGGTGGTTGGTGGTGGGATCGTGTTGACGACAAAACTCGGCTCCTCGCTGCTATTGTTGGGCACAACTATCGGATTTTGGTTCGGTCTGGTTGCAGAGCCTTTAGAGATCGATGATGCTGCTTTGATTGCGCTCCTGCTTGGTACCGGTGCGCTCGGTAGTTTTGTGTATCGACAGTTCAGCAACTTCAAGCACCGCAAGCTGCTGTTTATGCAGACCGTCGCAGAGAACCTGTATTTCAAGAACCTGGATAACAATACCGGTGTTTTTTACCGCCTGATCGATGACGCTGAAGAGGAGGAGTGCAAGGAGGCGATGCTGGCATATCTTTTTCTCTGGCGCCATCCGGATAAGGCGACCGATTCCGAGAAGCTGGACAGGATGATAGAACAGTGGTTCAGGCAACACTGGCAATGTGAGCTGGATTTTGAGGTTGATGATGCGCTCGGCAAGCTCAGGCAGTTGTCTCTGGTTGAGGCGAATGATGACGGCATGTTGCAGGTAAGTGATATCGACCAGGCGTGCGAAATCCTGGATCGTCGTTGGGATGAGTGTTTCCAGTATGAGCACCCGCATCATTATCGATCACGATCACATCATAACGACCCCTCGGAACCTGCACGTCAAAGGACAAATGGATGCTAATGGAGGATTGGGGTGACTGAAGAGCAATCGAGAATTCGGGGGATCTGGTGGCAGCTTTGGCGTCCACGACCGGTCTGGATGTCAGGCGTGATGCTGTTTTGCTTCTATATGACGTTCATCTATATGCCGTTTGACATGTTTCTCAAACCGGTCGAACAGGACGAGGAAGTCTGGTTTGGCATCGTGTTGCACGGATGGTACGCCAAGGCGACGGAGCCACTGCACTGGGTGATTTACGCTGCTGGTGCGTGGGGCTTCTATCATATGCGTGGATGGATGACGCCATGGGCGGCGTTGTACACGTTGCAGGTGGCCATCGCGATGCTGGTGTTCTCCGGCATAGATCCCCGGGGTGCGGGATGGCTTTGGGGCCTGTTACTGGCTTCAGTGTTTTGCGGTCTGGCCGCTGCGCTCTGGTTCAGCAGAGCGCATTTCGGAGAGCATGATTGATGTCCTTTGTTGGCGACGCTTGGTAACAGGCTGTCCAGTCTGACTGAGCCTGATAAGACGCTGTCTGTGTCGAGCAGCAGCGATGACACGCTGGATCCGGTGCCAATGCAATCGAGCCTGCGACGCGAATTCAGTTTTCTCTGTAGTCACGCAACACACCACCTGGCGGTTATTGCACTTATCATGGGCCAGTTTGGTCTTGTTGCGCCGCCATCGCTGGGGGTTGCGGCATCGACCAAGAAACATCTGCAGGAGTCCTCGGCATCGGTCGTCGCTGACTGAAGCGGGTTTGCCGGAGACGAGACACAAAAAAGGGGCTTAAAGCCCCTTTTCTGATCAGCGAGTGGCAACCCTTAGAACTGATTCATGGTGTTGTCCTTGCCACCTGCCAGTAGTGCATTTTCGCCCGCAAAGTACTCTTTGTGGTGATCTCCCAGGGTAGTCCCTGCCATTTCCTGGTGTTTCACAACTGACATCTCGCGCCGGATTTCCTGACGTTGTACGCCTCGAACATACGCGAGCATGCCCATGTCGCCGAAGTACCCTTCGCTCAGCGTGTCTACACCCAGGGCTGTCTCGTGGTATGTAGGCAGCGTGATCAGGTGATGGAAAATACCTGCATGAGCCGAGGCGTCACGCTGGAAATTCTGGATCAGGCGGTCTGCTTCAACCGCGAGTTCAGATCCATCCAGGGAGACATCCATCAGCGCTTTCTCGTCACCTTCAGGATCTGGGTACATCGAGATATCCTTCCCGTCGGCCTTCATTTCTCCATACACCTGTTGGCGAAACTTCAGTGTCCAGTTGAAAGACGGAGAATTGTTGTAGACCAGCTTCGCGTCTGGAATTTGTTCGCGAACAGCGTCCACCATCTCTGCGATCTGAGCCACGTTGGGACGTTCGGTTTCGATCCAGATCAGGTCTGCGCCATGTCGAAGGCTGGTGATGCAGTCAAGGACCACGCGGTCCACACCGGTACCTTCCCGGAAGGAATACAGACCGTTATCGAGTCGTACCGGTTTAACCAGCTTTCCGCCCTGGTGAATCGTAATGTCGTTCTCTTTCAGTTCGTTGAGATCGTTGACCTCTTCTGTGTCCAGAAAGTCGTTGTACTGGCTTGCCAGGTCGCCGGTCTCGCGGGAGACGGGGACTTTCTGGGTCAGACTTGCTCCAAGTGAGTCTGTGCGGGCAACGATGACACCGTCGTCGATGCCCAGTTCGAGGAAGGCATAACGAATCGCGTTGATCTTCGAGATGAAGTCCTCATGGGGAACGGTCACCTTTCCGGCCTGGTGGCCACATTGCTTGACTTCCGATACCTGGTTTTCAATCTGAATGGCGCAGGCACCGGCTTCGATCATCTTCTTGGACAGCAGATAGGTGGCTTCTTCGTTACCAAACCCGGCGTCGATGTCTGCGATCATCGGAACGACATGGGTTTCGAAACCGTCGATCTGATCAATGATGGCGTTTTCGTTGCCACCCGCTTCACGTACGTCGTCCAGTTGAGCAAACAGCTTTTCCAGTTCGACGGCGTCAGCCTGTTTGAGGAAGGTGTAGATCTCGCCGATCAGACTGGGAACGCTCGTTTTCTCATGCATGCTCTGATCTGGCAGCGGTCCGAACTGGCTGCGCAGGGCCGCGACCATCCAGCCACTCAGGTAGATGTAGGACTTGTCCATGGTGCCCTGATGGCGTTTGACGGCCATGGCGAGTTGTTGTGCAGTGAATCCATGCCAGCAGCCCAGGGACTGTGTGTAGTTGGAAGGATCTGCATCGTAGTCCGCCATGTCCTTGCGCATGATTTCGGCGGTATAGCGTGCGATATCAAGCCCGGTTTTAAAGCGGTTCTGAAGGCCCATACGTGCGGCCGATTCGGCGTTGATCCCGTTCCAGGCGTCAGATTTGGATCCTCGGAGGGACGAAAATCGGTCCACTTCCTGAAGATAGTGGGATGTCGTGATGATCTTTGGGTTTGCTGACATATCAGTCCTCTAGCAGGTCAAAAAGATGGATGGCTTCGTTTCGTTAGGGGCGCGAAACTTAGCAACGGCCCTCGTAGAAGTTAATGGAATGTTTGGATAGTAATATATTCTATTTTGGAAACATAAAATTTTGGGCCCGGGCGATGGGCGGCCGGCAGTGTTCAGGAGGTGTTCAGCGAGATCAAGGCACACTGCTGGTTGTTCCATACAAGAGGTACCGAATATGAGACAGACGGTCAGTTGTTTGCTTGGCGCGCTGGTGCTGGCGGGATGTGCCAACGATCCCATCATTGACATGCGGGGAGTGGACGAACAGAAGTATCGCCAGGATCTGGCCGATTGTCGTGGGTATGCCAGTCAGGTCAATGTTGCCGAGTCGGCCGCCAAGGAAGCGGCGATCGGTGCCGCCGTCGGCGGGCTAATTGGTGCCGCCGTTGGCGATAGCGAGACTGCGGAACGTATCGGTGGTGCGGCTGCGGTTGGAGGCGCGGCCGAGGGTGCTGAATCTGCCGAGAAGCGGAAGCAACGGGTGTTGCATCGTTGCATGAAAGGTCGTGGATACAGCGTCCTGGGCTAGCTGATCATTCCACGGTCATAGGGCAGGCCCATCAGATACTGCGCCGCGGTCTGGTAGTTTTCAGGCCGACCCTGCAGATGCTGACTGATCACGTGGATGTCCTGAAACCTCCTTTGGATATCGTTGCTACGGTAGATACTGTCAGTGCTGCAGAGGTTGTAGAGTCGATCGGTGATGTCCCGCGACTTTCTGATCGTGTGCGTTGCCGCAATGCGAAGTCGAAAACGCTGCTGTTCTGCGAGTTGCGGCTCGGACTGTGATGCCATCGTCCCCCAAACGTCATCGACCGCCGTGTGCAACATGGCCTCGATCGCCTGCCATTCTGCGTAACACTGTCCGAGCTCGGACTGTACAACCGGATCTTCGGACAGCGTTTTACTCTGGAAACGCTTCACTTTTGCCGCGGAACGCTCCACGGCAAATTCCATTGCTGCCCGTGAAACACCCAGTGCGACCGATGCAAAACCACACGCAAACATGAGATTGGTAGGAAACTGATACAGCATGGGTGCCTCTGCTACAGGGTGTGGAGAGAGGACGTAGTCTTTCGACACAAACAGATCGTTGGCCTCGAACGCATAACTGGCGGTACCGACGAGACCCGCTACCTCCCAGGACCGATCAATCGTCACCTGCGCCTTGGGAACAAACGCGAGAATGCCTCGTTTGACACCGTTCTCCTTTGTCGTGCAGGCAGCGATCAGCCAGTCGGCATGGGTGATGCCACTGCTGAAGACCCATCGTCCGGAGATTGAAATACCCCCATCAACCGAGGCGGCAGTGCTACCTACCGGGGGCCCATTGGCCAGCGTAACATTTGGGTGGGTCCAGATTTTCTTCGCGAGTTGATCAGGCAACTGGTGTGAAAATGTTGAGAGCACGGAGCCCTGGTTCATGGCCCAGGCAGTGCTGCCGTCAGCTTCGGCCATCCGCTGAATGAGACGGATATATTCGGGGAGTGCCATTTGGGACCCTCCCAGGTTTTTCGGCAACAATAACGTAAAAGCACCGGCTTGCTTGAGCTCCTTCGCGAGCTCGACGGGTATCTGACGTTCCTGTTCGATGGTATCTGCCTGTTCACGAACCTGTTCGTGAAGGGTATTTTTGAGCCGCTCAATGTTGTCCATGCCGCGCAATCTATCACAACCGAGATCATGGCCACGATTGCACACGACGCAGAGATACAGAGATACAGAGATACAGAGATACAGAGACCCAGAGCCGTGCTGTGACACCGAGTCAGGGCGTGTGTAGAAAAAAGTCTATTGGTCAGTTGGTTTGGCGTAAACTGCGCACATCGATAGAAGGATGGCGCCCACTCTGGCTCGCGCTCTAGTTCGCATCGTGGTCCGCATGATGGCTTGCCACGCCAGGGTCTCAGGATGGAACTGAACTCCAAAGGCTATTGGGACGCACGCTTTTCATCCGGCGACTGGCAGTCCCGTGGCGGCGCATTAAAGGAGAAAGCGGTCCAGCGCATCTGTATCACAGGCCTTATGAGGAGCCGCTCAATTCTGAACACGTACGCCGCTACTCGTCGGGACACTTTGAAATTGTACTGTCAGGGTCTGCGGAGCACGTATTTCTGGCAAAGTACTGGTCTGAGTATGGTAGACGTCATCTCCATCTACATCTCAAGAATCTGGGCAGAAGTTTACGTGGCAAACCTTTACGACCACGCAAGATGCAGATTATGTTCCGACTTGACCTGATCTGATCCGCGAAGGGTCTGTCGGCGTACACCGAGGTTGGTAGTGACTTCGATTCTACACTGGCAAATGTGGTATGTTGCGCGGTCACAAATGAGGCAGCCGAGGAGCCGTCATGGCGTTACCTGAACAGTCACTCCAACTTCATTCCACCGTTCTGGGCAACGGGACATTGCAGTTGTCTTTGGCAGAAGTTCAAACACCGCAGCCCGGTGACGGTGATGTGCTGATTGAGGTAGCGGGCTCGCCGATCAATCCATCAGATCTGGGGATGTTGTTCGGACCTGCGGATATGACGACAGCACGTGAAGAAACTGTTGACGGCAGGCCGTCGGTAGTCGCGGATATCCCCGAGCAGATGATGCGTGCCATGGCCGGTCGCGTCGACCAGGCATTACCACCAGGCAATGAAGGTGCGGGTGTCGTGGTTGCAGCCGGGAGGGATCCCGAAGCTCAGGCATTGATTGGTCGGACCGTTGCGATACTCGGTGGTGCCATGTACTCGCAATATCGTGTGGCCCCTGCGAGACATTGCCTGGTACTCAACGAAGGCACTACCCCGGCACAGGCAGCATCCTGCTTCGTCAACCCGCTGACGGCATTGGGGATGGTTGAGACTATGAAGATGGAAGGTCACGCCGCGCTCATTCACACGGCAGCTGCATCGAACCTGGGTCAGATGCTGGTGAAGATCTGTCAGAACGATGGTGTTGAGCTGGTCAATATCGTCCGCAAACAGGAACACGTGTCGTTACTCAAGGAATTGGGGGCGATCCACGTCTGCAATTCAAGCGACGATGATTTTATGGACCGGTTGACTGACGCGCTGGCAGAGACGGGCGCAACCCTTGGTTTTGACGCGACCGGTGGTGGTCAACTGGCAAGTCAGATCCTTTCCTGTATGGAAGCAGCCCAGGCGAGACGGGCGCAGGGGTTCGATCGCTACGGATCGACGACACACAAACAGGTCTATATTTATGGTGGTCTTGATAGGAATGTGACGACCCTGACCCGAAACTACGGTATGTATTGGGGGATGGGTGGCTGGCTATTGACCCCGTTTCTTCAGAAAATTGGGCGGGAAGAAGCCGATAAGCTGCGCAAACGGGTTGCTGATGAGATCGACACAACCTTCGCCAGCAGCTACGTGAAGGAAGTATCACTGTCAGAAATGCTTACGATTGATTCGATCCGCGTTTTCGGTTTGCAGGCAACCGGTCAGAAATACCTGGTGAATCCAAGCCTGACATCCTAAGGTCAGAACGCGATCATCCGAAACAACAGGACGAGGAGGCCCGAATGAAGAATCTGACGAGGAGCCTAACGAAGGCAATGAGGGGCACACTGGCGATTGTAGTGGCTGTGTTGTTACCCGGAACTGCCCATGCCCTGAACGTTGGCGATCAGGCCCCGGATTTCAAGCTGATCGGGTCGGATGGCAAGATGTACACCTTGTCCCAGTTTCGCGGAAAACAACCGGTGGTGATTGCGTTTTTTCCGAAAGCGCATACTGGTGGCTGAACGCTGGAATGTAAGGCGCTGCGTGACAGTGACCAGGAAATCAGAAAGTATGATGTCGCCTACTTCATGGCGAGTACCGACAAACCCGAGAACAACAAATCGTTCGCAGAGAAAAATGAAGCCAGTTTTCCGATTCTGTCTGACCCATCAAAAGAGATGTGTGAGTCATATGGGGTACTAGCGACCTGGGGTTTCGCTCAACGATGGACGTACTACATCGATATCGACGGCGTTGTTCGCATGATTGATAAGTCGGTGAGTCCGCGAACGGCCGGGGAGGAGCTCGTGGGGCATCTGGAGACGCTTGAGCTGCATCGGTCCATGCCGGGGGCAAGCGCAGGTGAGATGCAGGAATGACTGCGAATCGGGTAGTCGGGTACATAGGTACGCCCTCGTGCGGAAGGTCGCTCTCCCCTGTACGTCTCTGATTCAGCCTGAACGCGTGTCGTCAGGATGTCCCAATAGACAACAGGTTTTCGAGCGGCTGGTAGAGCGCTTCGAGGTATGCGACGTCGTCGTTCTGTAGCGTAATCTCAGTGGCTCCCACCAGATCCTCCAGCTGACTTAACTTGGAAACGCCAACAACCGGTGACGCAACACCGGGTCGACCCAGTAGCCAGGCGAGGCTGATCTGCGCCGGTGTGCATTCGTATTTACCTGCGATTTCCACCACGCGAGCGGCGATATCAAAATCGCGTTCGCCCCGGTACAACCCCTCCGTTCGGATTCGATCCCGCCCCTGAGAACGTGCGGTGGAACCACCTTCAAAACCGCCCTGGTAGGCGCCTGCCAAAATACCTCTGGCCAGTGGCGACCATGGCGTCAGCGAAACGCCACTGGAAACACAGTAAGGGTTCATTTCGCGTTCTTCTTCGCGATAGATCAGGTTGTAGTGATTCTGCATGGAGATAAATCGTGTAAAACCGTGTTGCGTCGCCGTCATTTGCAGCTCCGTGAATTGCCACGCGAACATGGAAGACGCACCGAGGTATAGGACCTTACCTGCTTTGACGACATCATGAAGCGCTTCAAGGGATTCCTCGATTGGGGTGGCAATGTGACCAGGAATGCCGTGGGGGTGGCGGTGGATGATCAGCTGATCGATATAATCAAGTCCCATGCGTTTTAGCGAGGCATCGACGGACTCCATGGTGTGTTTGCGCGACAACCCAACCTGGTTCGGACCCTGACCCATCGGCATCGAAACCTTCGTGGTGACCACATACTGATCACGCGGTAACAGCTCCCTGAGCAGCTCACCGACCACCTCCTCACAGGAGCCGAGGCCGTACACGTTGGCGCAGTCAAAGTAGTTGAGCCCTGCCTCGATGGCCGCCTGAAAGATCGGCCTTGCCTCGTCCACGGACAGCGTCCAGTCACCCTGATGACCGCGACCGGGCTGACCGAAATTCATCGTCCCGAGACAGAGTTCTGAGACGCGAAGGCCGCTGGGTCCAAGTGGTACTGACTTCAACATGTGGGATCTCCCGGGTGATTCTTGCTGCTCCTGCACTCGATGGTATCAAATCATCCACCGCGACATCTGTCGCTTGTCCTTGTGTAGTTGTTCGAACTTGTGGGGAACCGATAGACTGCGCCTCCGGCTCAATGGAGCACAGGTCATGAACACAATCGGTCAGCATCTTCCGCCATCCTCGCATGTGGACGTGTTGATTGTTGGTGCAGGTATCTCCGGGATTGGTGCAGGCTGGCACCTGACCCATCGTTCACCGGG